>JAPKZR010000104.1 GCA_026393695.1 Actinomycetota bacterium | reverse complement strand
CGCAATCATCGAGTCGGTGCAAAAGGATTACAAGGTCGACCCAAAGCGCATCTATTTGATGGGCCACTCAAACGGTGGCTTCATGTCGTTCCGTATGGCCTGCGACCACGCCGACAAGATCGCAGCGATCGCTAGCTTGGCCGGAGCCACATTCAGCGACGTCAGCAAGTGCGCACCGTCTGAGCCAGTAAACATCCTTGCGATCCACGGCACCGGCGATCAGACAATCAAGTACGCCGGCGACCAGATTCAGGGCCGCAGCTACCCAAGCGCACAGACCACAACCGCAACATGGGCCACCTACAACGGCTGCTCGGCAACCTCAACTACTTCGCCAACGAAGGTCGATCTTGAGCCCGGCATCGAAGGCGCCGAATCAACGATTGCCGCGTTCGATGGTTGCCCCGCCGGTGTTGGCGTTGAGCTGTGGAGTATCGAAGGCGGTCAGCACATTCCGTCGGTGTCGCCAGCATTCATTGGCGCCATCATCGACTTCCTGCTGGCTCACCCGAAGGCCTGAACCCAGCCAAATCAAACTGAGTGAATCACCTCGGTCAGCTCGCGAGCTGCATCACCAAGGCCGTAGCGATCATCACAACACAGATCAGGTGGTCTCGCAGAATGGTCCGCGCCATATGGCTCTGCGCCTCCGGTGGGTCGCCTTGGGCGCCAAGGCGCACTGCCATTGGCACCACACGGCCGCCAGCTAGCGCCATCGGAAACACCGCGATCGGGAAAGCCGCGAGCAGGTACCAACGCGGGCCCTGATGCGCGATCTGCGCAACGAATCCGACGATGCTCGCAAGCATTGCCAACACGACTAAGCGACCCATCGGCGAAGCATCGGTGGTGACCCGACGGTAATACGTGGCAATGGATTCGACCACCGACTGAGGCAACTGCTCGGCCTTGCGATGCGGTATCGCCTGCACGTCGAACATCAGGTCGAACCACAGCACCGCGAACAAGAACCCAAGACCTGCGGTCGTGAGCGCGTGCACCTATGAGCCCGCCCGCGCTGAGCGGCCGTTGGCCACCCGATGCAGCAGCGGCAGGAACTGCTCAAACGGCGGATCAACCGTGTCGTCGCTCTTGCCAGTGTCATCCCAAGAGCGCAACTGCGTAGCCGCGCTGAACTGCGGATGCGTCTCGAATCGTGCTCGCTCATCGGGGTTCATTGGGCCACCCTGCAACAGCAAGCTTGCGGTTGACGCTGGGCTGAGCGCGTCGCGATACGCGGGTTCGGCCGCGCACCGCCAGCGCTTAGCTTCTACGTGCAACGCGACGGGCGCGGTAACCGCAGCGGAAAACAACTTCGCTAACGCTTGGGCACCGACGGCTTCATGTTTGAGATCGGTGGCGAGCGAACCCTCGTGCGCGCCTGAGGTGTCGAGGTCGATGAGGTGCCCAATGTCGTGCAAGAGCGCTGCGACAACCAACTCGTCGGAGGCTCCGGATGCCTGCGCTAACGACGCGCACTGCACGGCGTGCGAGAGCTGAGTGATGTCTTCGTCGTAGTTGTCGTTGCCCCAACGCGAATAGAGGTCAACCACTTCGTCGACTGATTCGAACTGTCTCATACCGGCTTGCCTTCGAAGTCGCTGATGAGCGACACCTGGACGGTTTCTCCTGAGTTCGGAGCCTCGCGGAACTCACGTAGCTTCTGTTCGTAATAGGCACCGCGCAGGTCGCCTTCGCGTAACGCGTTGAACGTGGGGTACATCGCTCGGCGATCGACGCTCGACGTGTTCGCCCCACTTCGGTGCGGCGTGAGCGAGTGAAACCACAGCGCGTCGCCAGCCTTGAGCTCAACGGGCACCCAGGTCATCTGCTGCACGAGTTCGTCGGTGATGCAACCGCGATCGTTCATCTCGAGCAGTTGCTGATGCCGAGCGTTGACCACCTGCAGGCAACCATTCTCAAGCACTGAATCGTCGACCGCGATCATGCATGAGATGTGCGTGTCTACAAACCGATACGCCGGCGCGTCTTGATGCGGCGAGTACCCCGCACCTCCCGCGAGCTTGTAGTTGATCTTCTCTTTGTAGAGCACTGCAGGCTCGCCGAGCAACGCCGTTGCGATGTCGATGATCGGCCCTGCGGTGAGCAACTCACGCAGCGACGCGTGGAACGGAACGAAGTTCTCAGTGCGGCACAAACGCGGGCCGTGATCGGTGCGCTCGCGGTAGTGCAACCAATCGCCGTCGTCGGGCCACGACTGCACCTCGTCGACCCAGTGTCGAATCTCGTTCACGCGATCGACAGAGAACGGTTTGGTCAATAGCCAACCGTTGTGGCGGAAGTGATCGAGATCTTGCTCAGACAGCAACACAGCACGACTGTACCCACCACGGGGAGGTCGCCTCCACTCGCTTGATCACCGTAATGTGTCGCCAATGGTCGCGAGCGTCGTTGGTGAGTCGAGACTGTCGCGTCGAGCTCGGCCTCATCCCGTGGCCTATCTCACGCTGATCCTCGCCAAGCTGTGGCTGGTTGATGGCCAGCGACTTACCGCGTACGGCTCATTGACCATCGACGACAATTGGTTCATCCGTCGCGCTGCAGCGATCAGCGCGGGCAACTGGCTCGGGCCATTCGAGTACCGCACGTTGATCAAGCAGCCCGGCTATCCGCTGTTCATCGCCGCGGCGCATTTCACGCGCATCCCGCTGTTGCTCGCTGAGCATTTGTTCTACGCAGCGGCCGCCGCGATGGTGATCGTTGCCCTTCGACCCCTGCTGCCCTCGCGTCGGCGACGCCTCATCGCGTTCGCGCTGTTGTTGTTCAACCCAATGACTATGAACACTCCCATTTCAGCGCGCGTCGATCGCGCGGGTATCTACCCAGCAATGGTCATGCTGTTGCTTGCTTGTTTGGTCGGCCTTGTTGTCTCGAGCGGGAGGCCCGACCGTTTTACGCCAGCGTGGGCGTTTGGCGCATCGGTGTCGCTCGGTTGTGTGTGGTGGCTTCGCGAAGAGTGGCTGCTCGTATTGCCCGCCGTGGTGGTGGCGCTCGTGCTTGCCATCGGCCGTGTGGGCCGCTGGCCACTACCAACGTCGCGACGACTCGCAATGATTGTCGCCATTGCGCTCGTGCCGGTATCTGTAGTGATGAGCAGCGTCGCTCTCGAGCGACTCAACGAATCGCACTACGGGCTTGCGATCACCAATATCGAACAGACATCTATGTCGGCCGGCATCGGGCCAATGTTTCGCGTCGCTCCGTTCACCGTTATCGACCGGTACCCCATTACTGCTGAGACCCGGGTACGGCTGTATGCCGCAAGTCCCACTCTCGCGTCGCTGCGCAACCAGATCGAGCGACGCACCGACCAGCGTTACTTCAGCACCCGACCTGACGGCGTGCGCGACTTCGATGGCCAAGTGTTTCAGTGGGTGGTCCTTGATGCCATCGGAGCCGCTGGCCTGGCAACGACAGCGACTCAACTCGATCAAACGTTTCGAGCCATCGGCAGCGAAATCGACGCAGCGTGCTCCGCCGAACGACTGCGCTGCGGCGATCCACACGATGGCATTGCTCCGGCGTGGCAATGGAGCCGGACCCCATCGCTCGCGCTGCGCACGCTGCGCGGGTTGCGCAAGACCATCGACCTCAACGCCTTCAGTGCGTTGTCGCCCCCCGGAGACGGCACCGCTGCAGAACGAGCGATGTTCACCGACATGACCAGCGAGTCGCTCGCACCTGGACCCAGCAGCGCGCTCACGCGCCTTCGCGTGCATCTGATTAGCGCGTTGCGTCTGCTCTACAAGCTGTTGATTGGCATCGCCGTCATCGCAGCCGTGGTTCGGGCGCGTTCAGCCATTCGCCAACGCCGAAAGCCGTCGTGGACGATGTTCGCAGTCGTGACCCTCGGCTCCCTGCTCGTTCTCGGCCGCACCGTGGGCCTCGCCTATCTCGACCTCACGGCATTCCCAGGCTTCTCGCCCACCTATCTCTCCTGCTCGGCAGGAACCCACCAGCGGTATTGGTGACCGAGGTCCCTATCGCCGCGCCCTCGCCTGCTGCACAATGACGCCCATGGATCATCCAGAACCGTCGGGCGCACCCGATCACAGTGTCGCAACGCTCGATGCACTCGTGCCCGCAGCCATCGCTCGTAAAGCCGAAGACATCGGCGTCGCGAAAGCCGAAATGCCGTTCGCCAAACTCTTCGTTCTCGCCATCCTCGCAGGGGCTTTCATCTCACTTGGCGCGCTGTTCTCAACCGTGGTTACCGCTGGCGGTGGCACATCGGCCGGCGTGAGCCGACTGCTCGGCGGCGTTGTCTTCTCGCTGGGCCTCGTGCTCGTGGTTGTTGCCGGCGCCGAACTGTTCACGGGCAACACGTTGGTCATCATCGCGTTCGCGAGCAAACGTGTTCGCCTGGCCAAACTGCTGCGCAATTGGGGCATCGTGTACTTGGGCAACGTGGTCGGCGCCGTTGCTATCGCTGCCCTTGTGGTTCTGTCACGTCGACTCGAATCTGGCGACGGCTCGATCGGCATTCGTGCGCTCGACATCGCCAAGGCAAAGACTCAACTGCAGATGCCTGATTCATTCGTGTCTGGCGTGTTGGCGAACATGCTTGTGTGCCTCGCTGTGTGGCTGTCGTTCTCGGCGCGTTCAGTGACCGACAAAGTTGTCGCCATCGTTCCAGCGGTGACTGCGTTTGTCGCCGCAG
>JAPKZR010000092.1 GCA_026393695.1 Actinomycetota bacterium | reverse complement strand
TCTGCATGGGCGCGATTTGGGACAGCAGCTGTCCCAAATCGCGCCCATGCAACCAAAAATGGGGGACGTGGGGGGCGAGGGGTGTGGACGGGGCGGGGTGTGGAGGCGCGCGGGCGGCGCGGGGCGCGGGCGTGGGTGATTAGGCGACCGCGACGCCGTGGTGCAGGACTTCGTACTGGCGCTTGGGATCGTTGGCTGCGGTGCGGTCGGCCGGGTCCGCGCTGTTGCGGATGATCGAACCGGTCGGCGCGTACTGCACGATGTAGCTCTTGCGAACCTGATCGGTGCGATTGGGCCCGGTGCGGTGTGGCGTGAGCGATGAGAACACCACGATGCTGCCAGCGGGGGCCTCTACTGGAATGGCGTCTTCGAACGAATCGAGGCAACTCAATCCGAATGGGCCAACTGTGTGCTCAAGCGTGCCGACTCGGTGGACTCCGGGGGCTACCCACGGACAACCGTTGTCGACGGTGGCATCGGTGAGCGGCACCCAGCAGGTGAGGTATTGCTGGGGCTCGACGTATGCGTAGCCATTGTCTTGATGCCACGGAAAGTCGCGCACTGGCTCTGGCTTTTTGTAGACGGCTTGATCCCAGTACATGCTCACGTTGTCGCCGATGAGATCGCCGGCGACGCCGAGCAGCGAATCGTGCCGAGTGAATTGGCGGCACACTTCGTTGCGTGCCACGAGGTGCACGGTGAAGGTAATCGCGTCGGCCTTGGCGATGAAGAAGGTCTCATCGGGTTGCGTGCGCAAGAAGTCGGTGCCTTGCTGTTCGTGGGGATCGATGGCCGCAGTGAGTGTTGCCAATGTCTCCGCCGAGAAGGCGTTTTCAACGAGGCAGTAACCATCGCGGTCGAACTGCTCGATCTGCGCTGCCGACAAGAACGTGTGGCCGTTAGTGGCGTGAGTGGAGCGCCACGTAAACGATTCGTTGAACGGGTGCAGTTTCATGATGTTGTCAGCGTAGAGGTTTGGTGGGGACGCCGGTCGAGCGCGGCGTTGGCCTCGACTCCAAGGAGCGCGACCATCGAATGAAGGCTCATCCAAGTGATGAGTCCGATGACCGATGCGAAGGTGCCGTAGACCGGGGCCGCGTTGGTGATTGCGTGCAGCACCACGGTGGCTCCAAAGACTTGCAGCACCGCGAAGCTGATGCCTGTGCCCACCGCGCCGGGGAGCAGTTGGCGTCTGGTGAGGTGGCGGGCTGTGAGTGCTCGATAACTGCCGGCGACTACGGCGACGTTGATGACGACTGCACTGAGCGCCAACAGGATTCGGTTGAGCCACGAGACGCCGCTGACACCGATGATTCCGGTCACGATGGCGGTGCCGATCTGGGCCACACCCACCACAGCAATGGCGAGTAGCGCGCGAATTCGGCTTGCAGCGATGGACGGTCGCTGGTGCTCGGGAATCTCCCAGATGTCGTTGATTGCGATCTGTGCAAACACGAACGTTTTGGTGCCGGCCCACAAGCTGCCACCGAGTCCGACGACGAGCACAACCACGTTGCCGTGAAGGTCGGCCGGGTTCACGCGCAGTGTCTGGCCGATGATTGGAATGTTGGCCAGCGCCGAGTTGATGATGCGATTACGCAACCCCGGATCGCCTTGCAGTACGAACCCCAAAATGGTCGTGAGCACCAACAGCAACGGAAAGATCGAGAGGAACCCGTAGTGGGCGAGCAACGCGGCATGGCGACCGGTGCGATGCCGCCGGAATCCGTCGATGCCATCGAACACAAAATCGAGGGTCCTTGAGCGGCTTCGCACTCGAAGCGCGAACGCCCG
>JAPKZR010000257.1 GCA_026393695.1 Actinomycetota bacterium | reverse complement strand
CACCTGGCCCACGGCGAGAGCGATCTCTTGGCGACCAGCGGCGAAGCGACCGAGCGCGATGTCACCGAACTGCAGCAGGTCGCCGTTGGCGATCTGCAAACAGGTGGCCAGCGCCTCAGCGGTGAGCTGCCCGGCTTCGACGAGAATCTGGCCAACCTGCAAGCACTCGGCTGCGCTCGGACCAACTGCCGGCCCTGTGGGGGTCGGTGTCGCCACTGGCCGGTCAAGCGTGAGCATTCCGGAATCTTTGTTGGGCTTAAAAAGAGCCATCAGTTGGTCTCCAATGCTGATACATCGCTGGGGGTTGCGCTGCGTCGAATTACCACGACGACATCGCTGACTCTGCTGCACTCACACCAGAGTCGGTGCCCGAGCTCGCATCGCTGTGCGCACCCGTTGCGTTTGGATCTTCCTTACGAACGAACTGGTTGGGGTCGAGCTCGATCAAGGCCCGCTCGATTTCTTCGAGCCGCTCAAGCTGCACTGCCGTATTCACATCCATGAAGGTTTCACTGAGCGTGGCTTCGCATTCGGCCACCCGAATGTTGACCTTGTCGAACTGCTCAGCAGTGCCCGAGCTGACCCGCTCAAGCTCGATGCGTACGAGCATCGCTTCACCAACAGCGCTCGACATCTGATCGCGCAACGCAGCAATCGCGTCGGTGTCGATCTTGCCAACGTGTGCGCTCATCTCGTCGATGCGCTGCATCACGTCGTAGTTCTGATTCTCGAGCTCAATGACACGCTGCGACAGCGCAACGATCGCCTCATCGATTCCATTGCTGATGCGACCGATCGTCGCCTCAACTGCGGCCAACCGTGTGCCGGTGTTTTCGTTGACGCGCTCTTCCATCGCCAACATCCGGTCGACAGCGCGAGTGTCGTTCTCTTCGATACGGCGACCAACACTTGCGCTCTGATCAACCACGTACTGACGCATCGTGCCGGTGGACTCATCGAGGCGCTGGCTCAATGCCAACGTGCGCTCGTCGAGGTTGCTGTTGAGCGTGCGGCTCGAGTCTTCAAGACGCTTGGCCAGGGTGGCCGACGTGTCGTTCACATGTTGCACGAGAGCGTTTGATTCCTCATCGAAACGACGAGCAGCTTTTTGCAGTTCTTCGATTCGGCTCGTCATCAACTCGGTGGTGCGCTCGAAACGATCCTGCAACGGTGCGGAAGCGGCTTCAATCTGAGCCGGAACGGCAGACATGAGATCGCCCGAGACACGCTCGAGACGGCCCTCTACTTCGCTGAAACGCCAGTGCTGATTGGCCGCAAACTCAGTGAGGCGTTCCTCAACGGCAGCCTGCAAGGCACGGTCATAGTGTTCGTTTGCCTGCTGCGCCCGTTCAAGTTCGCCACGAAGCACATCGATCTGTTCTTGAAAGTGCGTAATCAGCTGGGCGCGGCCGGCTTCACCGGCTTGCTGAACAGCATCGGCACGAGCCGCCATTGCACCGAAATAGCGGGTGAGCTGATGCTCAACGGCTGCAAGAATTGCGTTTGAGGTTGCGTCAGTGCTCGCGATCGGCGCCGAAGTGAGCGATGTGATCGCTGTTCCGTTGGCCGGAGTCGGGGGCGCCAACGGACGCCCAACACCTAAGGACTTGTTCGACTCGTCTGAGGAAGGTTGGCTTGCCACGTACTAAACATCGGCAAGTTTGCCGCAATCTTGAGAAACTTCCCAGAGATTCGTTGATCGCCTTGTGACCCCAGCAACTACGGGCGAACGGTAGCCTTTTGCCCCGTGGCGGGACCCAAAAGCCGCAACTGGTACGAGGAGTCAACCCATGAAAGTTCACCTCATCGACGGCACCTACGAGCTGTTTCGCCAGCATTACGGGCAAGCCACTCGGCATAGCTCGGGCCCTGTGAACGCCGCAACGATCGGTGTGCTCAACTCGACCCTGCAGCTCATCGCCGACGGCGCAACCCACATTGCAGTGGCGAGCGACCATGTGATTGAGAGCTTTCGCAACGATCTCTGGGCTGGCTACAAGACCAGCGAAGGCATGGCCGAAGAGTTGCTTGTTCAGATTCCCTTGATGGAGCAGGCTCTTGGCCAAATGGGTATCGCCACGTGGGGCATGATCGCCTACGAGGCCGACGATGCCTTGGCCTCGGCAGCTGCACTGGCCAATGCCGATAGTCGGGTCGAACAAGTGCTCATCATCACGCCTGACAAAGACTTGGGTCAATGCGTGCGCGGTACGCGAGTGGTGCAGTTCGACCGCCGCAAGAACGAGATCATCGACGAGGACGCCGTTACGGCCAAGTTCGGGGTGCCGCCATCGTCGATCGCCGACTATCTGGCCCTCGTGGGCGATTCGGCCGACGGATACCCGGGCATCGCCGGCTGGGGCGCCAAGAGCACCAGCAGCGTGCTGGCCCGCTTTGGCACCATCGAGGCAATCCCCGCGTCAGCCGACGATTGGGGAACCCCACCGGTGCGAGGCGCCGCAAAACTTGCAGCCGCGTTGCAAGAGAACATGGAGCAGGCGCTGTTGTTTCGCACGATCGCCACGGTTGTCGACAATCTCGATGTCGACAGGGTGGACGACTGGCGCTGGCAGGGGCCATTGCCGGGCTTTGCTGCCATGGCCGAACAACTCGGCGCTCCAAAGCTGGCCGAGCGAGCAAGCCGATTGGCAAAGAAAACGCAAACACCCGCTGAGTGAGGTGACGGCCAGGCTGCCTGCGGCACACAGACGGTTCCGTTGAAGGCTGCTACCTTCCGGTCCTGACCTGGTTCCCGGACGGCTGTTGCACAGGACCCGACCGCCACCTCACCCAACGGGTATCGAACGGTGCAGTCAGGTTAGCTCGGCGCTACCCTGCTCACACCTGCTCGGCGAATACGTCAGCACGGAGGGTTGCGAGAGCGGCCGAATCGGCACGCCTGGAAAGCGTGTGAGGGGCAACCCTCCGTGGGTTCAAATCCCACACCCTCCGCCATGTTGGGCCACTTGGTCTCCGATGATGCCGCTGCCATGGCGCTTGCCTTGCAGCAGGCGTCACTTGCGCTTGGGCACGACGACGTCCCCGTTGGCGCAGTCATCGTTCGCAACGGCGTTGTTATCGCTGCCCGCCACAACGAACGCGAGCTCACCGGCGACCCCACTGCCCACGCCGAAGTGTTGGCGATTCGCGACGCGGCCGACCACATCGGCCATTGGCGACTTGAGCACTGCACCCTGTATGTCACCCTCGAACCCTGCACGATGTGCGCCGGAGCGTTGGTGAACTCACGGGTGCCGCGGGTTGTCTATGGCGCCAGCGACCCCAAAGCAGGAGCGGGTGGCAGCGTGTACAACGTGCTCGCCGATGCGCGACTGAACCATCGTTGCGACATCACCAGCGGCCCAATGCAACACGAGTGCGGCACGATCTTGCGGGAGTTCTTCGCGAAGCGCCGCAAGGCGCCGGCGCCGGCGCCTACCGATTCAGGGCCAACCGATTTAGCGGCGACGAATACCGGCGATGAGTCGGCGTAGCGCACCTCGTCGCTGATCACTCGAAGCATCTGGGGTGCGTTGGGGAAGCGGCGGCAACACCGGTAGCGGATACACCGCGCCGTCAGAGCTGAGCTCGCCGAACGAAAGAATCGGATGAACCATTGCGCCGGTTGGCTTTGCAAACACTGGCATCGGTTCGGTCGACGATGCGCCGAACGCATCGAGCGACATGATCATGAACGGCTCCGGTGGGGGTGGAGGCGTAGGGGTCGGATGGCCAAGAGAGGTCACGTGCATCGGTCCGAAGCTCACCGAGGTCACGGAGCGTGGCTTATGCATGGCCGTTGCGATTGCATCGATCGCTCGACGCACTGCAGCGGCAACATCTTCAGGAATTGGGGTCGCAGCATGGTCGTCGGCCGATGAATCGGTGGAGTACGGCGCCGTGAGCGGCACTGCGTCGGTGATCATCGCTGCCAGATCGTGCTCCGAAGTGATCGGCATGAACGACTTGAGGCTCGTGAGTGGCTTCAGCGAATGCAGCACCGAGACGACCGAGGCCACTGGTGGGTCAATCACTTCTTCAATCACTTCTTCGACGACCTCGTCAACCTCGTCAACCATCTCGTCTTCAGCAGCAGCGTCTTCAACCGTGTCGGTGACTTCATCGTCGGGCGACTCGGGGACCAGCGACAGCGGCGCAGCCACAAGCTGGGTCAGACGGTTCACCTGCGGCCGCGGCGCGAGCCGGTTCGGCGTCAGCAGCGTGGGCGCCGGCAAGGTTGGGATCGGCCTTGGCGCAGCGTCGACATCAACGGCCTCAACTTCGTCGGGCGCCTGTTCAGCAGCCACTTCCGGCGCAGTCACCACAATTGGCGCTGCGAACCAGCGCACAACGCCCGATGAATGCTGGCGATACATCGTGGTCTGCGACGACAACACTTCCTGGCTGGCAACCTCAGTGAGCGCGTGCTCAGTCATCAACTCAAGCGCAAGCTCAACCGCATCGCGTTCAACCGTGGCATCGCGTTCGAACAGTCGGCCGAGATGCTCAACACCATTGAGGCGCACCACGCCACGGCGAAGCTGCTCGGCGGTGATCGCGCCCGCTTCCACGAACCGATTCGCGAGCGTTTCTTCGCCTTCGGCGTGCGCGAAATAGACAGACCCAGACTCGAGGTAGACCAACGTCTTTGACGACGCCGTGGTGATCGCCAACTCGCCGGTGATCTTTGCGCCGCGGGCTTCCTCGATGACTTCCCACGCAGCCCTCAGCGATGCCTGCTCAGGGGCGAGTTCGTCCTCACGCGTCATGCTCATTGCTGGACTCCTTGGCTCATCAACTCGTACTCACTGGAT
>JAPKZR010000261.1 GCA_026393695.1 Actinomycetota bacterium | reverse complement strand
TGTGCAGCCGGCATTGTGACCCTCACAGGCCTCTACGGCGTGTTTGGCGCCATTCCGTAAGGTCAGCGCAAGCTTGAGATACGCCGACGGAGTTTTGCCGAGGCATCCGACGCGGCCCAGCCCGTAACGAGCAACATCGACTCAGCAACGATTCGGCCCGACATCTTCGAGGTGCCGAACTCGCGGTCGATAAACGTGATTGGCTCTTCGACCACGGAGTAGCCATCACGAATCAGACGCCGTACCAACTCGGTGAGAAATGCGTAGCCCTCAGCCTGTGTTGAGGTTGGGTCGATCGCGCCCAATGCGCTGGCGCGGTAGGCACGAAAGCCCGATGTGCAGTCGTGGATGTGCAGTCGCAGGACGCCACTCGTGTATCGGTTTCCCCAACGAGACAGCAAACGGCGGTGTACGGGCCAATTCTCGGTTCCGCCGCCAGCGATGTACCGAGATCCGACAACAGCGTCGGCGCCATTCTCGATACGGGCGACCATCGCAGGAAGGGCCTTGGGATCGTGCGAGAAGTCGCAGTCCATCGAGACGATGATTTCGAAGTCGCCCTTCAGCGCTTCGCTAAACCCATGACGGTAGGCGCTGCCAAGGCCTTGCTTGGCTGTTCGGTGCAGCACCTCAATGTTGCCAAGCTCGGCGGCGGTCTCATCGGCAAGCTTGCCGGTGCCGTCGGGGCTGTTGTCATCGACAACCAAAATGTGCGCTTCTGGTAACGCGTTGCGCACCTCTTCGAGGAAGCGAACGATGTTGTCGGCTTCTTGATAGGTGGGCACCACTACAACCGTTCGCACGGTGAGTCACGCTAGCGCGAACCCCCTAGGGCGGATGTAGTCCGTGGTACTCTTCGGCCGCTGTGGCACCCCGCAGTTTCTGCTTATGAGCGTCTCTTTCTCCGAACTCCTTCTTCGTGTTCAACGCTCACGACTCCGCCTGCACGTACTGCTTCTCGCCGCATTGGCATACATCCCGTCGCTCGCCGCAGCGCCCGGCAAGATCCCTGCCGACACCAAGCTGTTCTTGTATCTCAACCCGGCGCGGCTCACCGGCGATGCGCCGTACTCGTGGGACAGCCGCCAGTTCGCTGGATGGGTCCCCCATCAAACGTTGAGCTACCTGTGGCCGTCAGGGCCGTGGTACTCGCTGTGCAACGCCGTCGGAATGCCCGACTGGATCGCCCATCGCCTGTGGATCGGTTCGTTGATGTTCGCCGCCGGACTCGGCGCTCGCTGGGCGGCAAAGCACCTCGGTATCCCGGCCACCGGCGCGCTGATCGCAGCGATGTTCTACCAACTGTCGCCATATGTGTTGCCGTATGTCTCGCGCACTTCGGCGATGTTGCTGCCGTGGGCCGGACTCGGATGGTTAATCGGCCTCACCATACGCGCCGCCACGCGCACGAGATGGCGCGATGTAGCACTCTTCGGACTCGTGATGGCAACGGTGGCGGCACCAAATGCCACAGCAATCTTGATGGTCGCTCCGGGTCCAGTGCTGTGGCTGTTGCACGCCGCATGGGGCCGCTCGATCACCTGGCGACGCGCCATCGTGGTTGCAGCAAAGATCGGCGCAGTCAGTTTGCTGATGTCTGCGTGGTGGATCGCGATGCTCTCAGTGCAGGGGCGTTATGGCGCCGACGTGCTGGGCTACTCCGAAACCCTTGAGGCAGTTTCGTCGGTGTCGTCGGCAAGCGAAGTGTTGCGCGGCATGGGCTACTGGCTGTTCTACCTCCGCGACCCAGTCGGCTTTGCCACCACGGCATCTGAGCACTACATGGCCTCTGGCCAACTGGTCGCCATCTCATTCATGGTCTTGGGTGTGGCGCTGCTCGGCCTCGTAGCAACCCGATGGACAAGTCGCCGCTACGCCGCGCTGTTGGTGTTTGTGGGCGTGGTACTTGCAGTTGGCGTCCACCCCATCGCGAACTCATCGCCACTGATGGCGCCCCTCGCCCAGAACTCACGGTCGGCGTTGGCGCTTGCTATTCGCAGCAGCACCCGCGCCTTGCCGCTGAGCACATTCGGTCTAGCGCTCGGCGCCGGAGCGCTTGTGGTTGCGATCTCGCGAACTTCGTGGCGCGTGCGCCACGTTGCGCCGTGGCTCATTGGGCTGCTCGCCGTTGTCAATCTGCCTGCGCTGTTCGACGGCGGCTTTGTCGATCCCAACCTGGTGCACGATCAGCAGGTGCCCGCCGCGTGGACACAAGCTGCCAAGGCACTCGACGCAGCGCCGCAGGGCTACCGAGTGCTGCAGTTGCCCGGCATTGAGTTCGGAGCGTTCCGATGGGGATACACCGTCGACCCACCGCTGCCTGCCCTCACCAATCGACCCGTCATCACCCGAGACCTGCTTCCACTCGGAAGTGCTGCGGCCATGGACACGCTCTATGCGCTCGACGATCGGTTCCAAGAGGGCACGATCAACGCCTCTGCGGTGGCACCAATCGCGCGGCTGTTTGGTGCCGACACGCTCTGGCTCACCAACGATGTGGCGTTCGAACGATTTCGTTCACCACGTCCAGAAATCACCAGCGAACTCTTCGCTCGTTCTTCGACCCAACTCGGCACAGCGCATCCGTATGGTGTCGCCACCGTGAGCACTCCGACGCTCGCGATGATCGACGAACAATCCATCAGCAACGAAGCAGTCGGTACTCCACTCGCACCCGTCGATCTCGTGCCAGTGCTCAACCCGCAGCCCATTGTGCGCGCCAAAATCGGCAACGTTGTTTTGGCTGGTAGCGGCGACGGCATTGTCGATGCAGCAGGTGCTGGCTTACTGACCGGCGACGAACTCATCCGCTATGCGGCAAACCTTCCTGCTGCAGGCGCGAGCGGTTCAACGCTCGATCCCATCGCATCAGCAGACCGAGTCATCGTCACCGATAGCAACCGCAAGCGCGCCCATCACTGGCGCGGCTCGCAAGACGTCACGGGTTTCACCGAAGATGGATCTACAGACCCTGGGGTGCTCACGTTCGACAGCGCTGACCAACGCATCCCCGTGTTCGCCGACCAGACCAGTGGCGACATGACTATTGCCGAGCAGCGAGGTGCCATCCATGCCTCGGCCAGCTCGTACGGCGAGCCGTTCGCGTATCGTCCCGAAGATCGAGCGGCCATGGCTATCGACGGCGATGCCAACACGGCTTGGATCACAGGCGACCACGGCCAACCAATCGGCGAGTTTCTCCGCCTCACCGCCGATGCTCCGATCGACAAGGTCACGCTGACGCAACCGCTCGACCACCGCAACCGCTGGATCACACGGGTCACCATCACCGACGACTCCGGCTCTCGCAGCGTCGACCTCACTGCCGAGTCTCGATCTGCCACTGGCCAACTCGTTGCGCTGCAGCGCCGTTCGAGCTATGTGACCATCCGCATCGACGCCGTCGACTACGACCGGACCGCTCCCGGACCCGCTCTCGACGGCGTCGGCTTTGCCGAGATCGTCACCGACATGGGCATCATGCGCGAAGTGGTCCGCTTGCCCAGCAATGTGCTGCTGCGAACCTCCGGAACACAACCTGTTGACCTTGTCTTGTCACGGTTGCGCACGCGCCCGACCAACCGTTATCGACGCGACCCTGAGCTCACGATGAGCAGAGCGTTCACGCTCAGCGACCCGCGCGAGTTCTCGGTGTCGATCAGCGCCCGCATCTCACAACGTTCTAGCGACGCGGTGCTCGCAGAGTTGCTGCAATGGAACGGAACAACATCGTCGGTGCACCTCACTGGCGTACCAGCTATGGGCGGATGGGCCGCAACCGATGGAGATCCGGCCACGTCGTGGGTGTCGCCGTTTGGGGCCGCGGTCGGCGCCTCGCTGCACATACCGCTCGATTCGCAGAACGCAATCACCGCCTTGAGCCTGCGCCAGCCTGCGTCGGCTCAGTTGGGCACCATCACTGAGGTGACGATTACTGCAGGCTCCACCACGAACACCGTGCCCGTGCCAGCGCCAGATGCTCAAGGCATCAGCACCCTCACGTTCCCTGCGATCTCGGGCGACGCGATTGACCTCACCGTTACTGCCACCAACGGCGCCACCACCACCGATCGCCGCTTCGCTGACCGCATCACACTGCCGGTCGGTATCAGCGAGATATCAGGCAGCGGCATCACGAAGGCATCGCTTCCCGAACAGTTCGACAGTGGTTGTCGCGGCGACCTGATCAGCATCGACGGTATTCAGGTTCCTATTCGTTTGTCCGGACAGTTGGCGGCGCTGCTTTCTGATCACGACGCCCGCGTCGAGATCTGCGGCTCAACGCAAATCAACATTGGCGGAGGCGAGCACATCATCGCCACGCTCAACGGTCTGCATACTGGCGCCGACATCAATCAGATCGTGCTGCGCAGCAGCTCGATTACCAGCGTTGAGCCCGCTGCGGATCCCGACCCGTCAACCACGCCGACTGACTCGCCGACGGCACCAACCGTCGCGCTGCTCAGCAGCACCCGAACTACTCGCACGGTCTCCGTCGGAGCCTGTCCCACGGGCTGCTGGTTTGTGTTCGGCGAGGGCTACAACACGGGCTGGGGGGCGTCGATCGCTGGAGCATCCCTCGGAACCCAGCAGGTGGTCGACGGCGGCTTCAACGGCTGGTTCCTGCCGCCGAGCTCCGCCGCGCAGACCGTGAATCTTGTTTGGGCCGGTCAGAACTCGGTCAACCTCGGCCTGTTGCTCTCCGGGCTGGGTATCGCTCTGTGTCTCGCCCTCATCGTGTTCGACCGGCGACGCACCATCCCCCCAGATGTGTTTGAGCCGCGGTTCACCGATCTGTGGAATCACCGCTCAGCCGAGCCCTTGCTCGACCTCATCCGCCCATCCATCCTCACCGTCTCGATCGCCACCGTGGCGGGCGCGTTGGTCATCGCTCCCAAATGGGGACTGCTGTGTGGCTTCATCGCATTTGTGTGCTGCGTGCCGCTCAGACGACCACGCCTCGTTGGCCCCGCCGCCTTTGCTGTTGCGATGTACATCGCTGCGGTCATGGTGCACCGCGTGCGCACCTATCACCCGTTCCCGAATGGCGGTTGGCCCGGTGTCTTCGAAGATATGAATCGTCCGGCCCTGGTTGTGATTGTGTTGTTACTCGCGAGCATCTCGACGCGGCGTAGTTCACTCGACGACGACAGTCGCTAATGTAGGCGGCACTGTGTCTGCATCACCTCGCCCTTGCCTCACTGCTGTCGTGCCTTGCTACAACGAGCAGGCCACCATATTGACGCTGCTCGATCGCGTGTGCGCCTCGCCATGGATCCACGAGGTCATCGTTGTCGACGACGGCTCCACCGACACAACTCGCGACCTACTTGCCGGCGTCTCTGATCCACGTATCCGCGTCATCCTGCAGCCACGCAACCAGGGCAAAGGTGCTGCGTTGCGCACCGGCTTCGCGGCCGCTACCGGCGACTACGTAATCGTGCAAGACGCAGACCTCGAGTACGACCCAGCCGAATACGGAGAGTTGCTTGAGCCGCTCGAGTCAGGTGTCGCCGATGTCGTATTTGGCTCACGCTTCTTGGGTGGGCGGCCCCACCGGGTGCTCTACTTCTGGCACTCCCTCGGTAATCGTTTGCTCACGTTGCTCTCGAACATGTTCACCGATCTCAACCTCACCGACATGGAGACCTGTTACAAGGCTTTCAAGCGCGAGGTCATTCAGTCCATCACTATCGAAGAAGACCGATTTGGCTTCGAACCCGAGGTGACAGCAAAGCTTGCGCGCGGCAACTGGCAAATCTTTGAAGTCGGCATTTCATACGCTGGCCGCACCTACGCTGAGGGCAAGAAAATTGGATGGCGCGATGGGGTTCGCGCTGTTGTGTGCATCGTTCGGTACTCGAAAATCGGTCAACGGCTCAGAGGCTGAAGGGCCAGCCACAGCTAGCGATACCACTTGTTCTCGGGTCGTCACCCGAACACAAGACTTGTGCCGGGGGGCATTGTGCAAGAAACGCAGAGCGACTATTTCCCTGCGATCGACGGATTGCGGGCACTTGCCGTGGCCGCCGTGTTGTTGTTCCACGCCGGCCATCTCAGTGGCGGCTTCCTTGGCGTCGATACCTTCTTTGTGATCTCGGGTTTCTTGATTACCCGCCTGCTGCTTCGTGAAGTTGAGGCCACAGGTTCGGTCGCACTCGGTGCGTTTTGGGCTCGGCGTGCTCGACGACTCCTGCCCGCGCTGGCGTTAATGATCTGCGTACTCACCGTGTGGAACCTGCGATACGGAACGCCGCCCGAACGCCTCACGCTTCGCCACGACACCTTGTGGAGCCTGTCGTTTTTGATGAACTGGCATGAGGTGTTCTCGGCCCACGACTACTGGTCCTCGTTCGCGGAGAAGTCACCGTTAACCCACCTGTGGAGCCTCGCGGTCGAAGAGCAGTTCTACGTGGTGTGGCCGCTCGTTGCGCTTGCAGTAGTTCGCTGGGCACGTCGACCGCAACGCGCCATGTTCGCCATCTGCGCCAGCGGCACGGTTGCCTCGTTTGTCTTGATGACTGCGCTCTACGACCCCAATGCATCCACCCGCGTATACGAAGGCACGGACACGCGCATCGGCGCAATGATGATCGGTGCCATGTGCGCCACCAGCACTGTTCGCAACGCAATGGCGCAGGCGTTCTCGAAGCAGTCGCGTCGCTCTACCACCGCAGCGGGCTTCGGTCTGGCCTCGGCTACTGCCGTGGTGCTGTGGCTGTATGTGACAGCGCACGGAACCGACTCGCTGCTGTTTCGAGGCGGATTCTTTATCTTTGCCGCTGCCGTTGGACTGCTCCTCGGCGCACTCACCGTCGACCCGCTCACTCTCCGGTCGCCGGTGCGCACCACGATCACCAACGTGTTGTCGCTGCGACCACTTCGTGCCGTTGGCCGGCTCAGCTATGGGCTGTATCTGTGGCATTGGCCCATTTTCGTGGTGCTCAATCCGGTGCGCACGGGCCTCGGCGACTGGCCCCTTGTTGCCGTTCGTCTCTCGGTCACTGCGGTGGTTTCAGTTCTGTCGTATCGCTATATCGAGCGCCCAGTTCGCGAAGGGCTGCAGCGTCGACCAACATGGGTCAGCGCGCCCGCCACCGGCCTCGCTGTGGGCCTTGCAGCACTTGTGGCCGTAACTGTTGCTGTACCCGGAGCGAGCGCCACAGCGGTCAACCTCAAAGGAATCGTGGCACTTACGGCCGGGCCCAGCGCCACTAGTGGTGCCGCCGTTGACCCCAGCGCTGCGTCAACGATTCCAGCAACAACCACCACGCTCGCCGCCATCAAGCGAGGCACCATTCATGATGTGGTGTTGTTCGGGGACTCGATTGCCTACACCACGCAGCCTGGCCTTCAAGCCGCCCTCAGTGCGGCGGGCGCCACGTTGCACAGTGCTGCCGGACCTGGCGTGCGTCTCACCGGTACGAGCGCGTATTTCGACTATCTCTCCAGCCTTGCCAACACAGTCGATAGCCACACCTTGCTGGTGATGGTGCAACTGTCAGTGTGGGATGCCCAGTTCGACCCCGCAGAGCAGTACAACTCTCTGGTCTTGCTGCATCAGTTCATTGTCGACCGCGGCGCCCAAATGATCATCACACCACCTCCACCGATGCGACCAGATCAGAGCAAACACGGCACCAGCGAACTCTTTGACATCGGCCAACGCATTGCTGCCGAGCACCCCGCCACAGTCACGTTCCTCGACACGGCTGCGGTATGGAGCGATCGCTACACAGCCGACCTCAACGGCGATCACGTGCCCGAGCGAATGTACGACGGCGTCCATATGTGCGCCTCTGGCGCTGCGCTTGTCAGCGCATGGCTGGTCGAGCAGATGTCACTACTTTTCGATGGCATCTCGCCGGCTCCGGTGGCCGCGTGGGCAGGCGGGCCATGGACCCAGAACCCCATCTACGACTCCCCAGCCGGAACGTGCGCCGCCGTTTGATAGCGGCGCATTCGCCCCTGCGACTACACTGCCTATTTCGTCATGGCTGCTCAAACCTCACGGGCGTTCGTGCGCCCATTCACACAATGCCTACTGGGTGTAGACCTCCCCGGGCTCTCTAGTTCGCAGCGTGACCAAGTCAGCGAATTCGCCGTCTTTCATGTCGACGAACTTCCTAGCGTGCTTCGCCTTGGGTGCAACATCATTGCCGTTCCGATGCGTGGCGTTGTGGCACTACCCGTTGGCAGCAATGTCATCGCGTGGCTCATCCGCCACCCCCTTCCACTGGTCGGCGAATACGTGCGAATGATCCGTTCGCTCGCGTACACCTATGTCTGGGAGCACTGGCCCGAAACGCTTCCCGACGGTTCAGGCGCCGAATGACCGATCACGGCACGCCTATCCACTCCCCCGCCACAGAGTCGCTCTACGACGCCGAAATCCTGATCATCGGTTCGGGTGCTGGCGGCGCAACCACCGCCGCGCTGTTGTCTGAAGCCGGCTTCGACGTGCTCGTGGTCGAAGAGGGCACATGGGTCGAGCAAGGCAGCGTTGTGCCGTTCTCGCTCGACCAGATGAACCAGCAATACCGGTCGGCCGGCGTGACCGTTGCGCTGGGCCTTCCTTCTATTGCGTACACCGAGGGACGCTGCGCTGGAGGCGGCACCGAAGTGAACAGCGGCTTGTATCGACGCCCGCCGGCCGAGCTGCTCGAGCGGTGGCGCACGCAGTATCACATTCGCGATCTCGACCCCGATGAGATGTATGCCATCGCTCACGAACTCGAGACGGCACTGAACGTCACCAAGGTGCCCGGAAAGGTGTCTGCCCCCAGCATGGTGTTGCACCGCGGCGCCGAAGCGCTCTCGTGGGACAACAGCGAAAGCCCGCGCTGGATGAAGTACCCCCCGGGCGGTAACGCCGCGAGTGGTCAGCGCCAGAGCATGACCCGCACCTATCTGCCGCGCGCTCACCGCGCCGGAGCCCGCATCATCACGCAATGCCGCGTGCGCAAGTTGGCAATCAACGGCACCAGCGCCAGCGAAGCCCTCGTGGTCCTGGCCAATGGCCAGCCCGGTCGCATTCGATTTCGCCACGTGTTTGTGTGTGGCGGCGCCATCCACACGCCAGCACTGCTGCAGCGCAGCGGCTTGCACGAGCGCATCGGCGACACCTTGGCGGTGCACCCAACGGTGAAGTTGGCCGCCCTCTTTCGCGAGGCCATCAACGTACCCGACGACGTTCCTGTGCATCAAGTCAAAGAGTTCGCTCCTGAGATCTCATTCGGCGGGTCGGCGAGCAATCCCGGCCTGGTGGCAATGGCACTCGCAGACAACTGGGCCGAATTCGGTCACGCGGTCAACGACTGGCAGCGCGTCAGCGTGTATTACGCCGCGATCACCAGCCAAGGCAAGGGGCGCGTCAAAGCCATCCCGGGCATGCGCGATCCATTGGTCACCTATCACCTCACCGGCCGCGACAAGCAGTTGTTGCGAAGCGGTCTCAGCCGTCTCACGCTGCTGATGCTTGCTGCTGGCGCCGACGAGGTCTATCCCAGTTATCGCGGCGCACCACTGGTGCGTACGCCCGGCGACATCGCCAATCTTCAGCAT
>JAPKZR010000147.1 GCA_026393695.1 Actinomycetota bacterium | reverse complement strand
AACGCTGTAGCTACAGAACGGTTGTGGTGGTTCCGAGACCGGTGATTGGTGGAACTGTGGTGGATACCGGCTCGCCGGCCAGTGCAGGCAACGCCTTGCCAGCAAGGTCGGCGCCGAGCATGACCAACACGGTGGCATCGCCGAGCCCAGCGGCTTCGTCCTTGATTGGCACCGGGGTTGGCATGGCGGCGACGGCTACGCCGCCCATTGACTTGGCCACTGATGCCGCAACGAGTTCGCCACCGGGCAGGAAGTAGACCTTGCTGACTGGGAGCTTTGCTTCGGCGCCACCAGCGTTGGTGGGTGTGGCCATGGTGAAGCCAACCTGGCCGAGTGCCTTGCTGAATTGTCCGGCCGTGCCGCTGATGCCCGATGCGTTAGCCACTAACACGGTGGCGCCGGTGTAGACCATCGCCGGCGCTGTTGTGGTGGTTTCGAGCGGGATGGTGGTGACGTTGGGATCGACAGCATCGATTGGGTTCGTGGTCTCGCCTGGAGTGCCCGCCGAGTCGCCAGAACCGTCGCTGGTGATGTTCTTGAGAATGAGAAAGCCCATAATCACCGCTACGACTGCGACCACGATGCTGATGGTGGAGCCCATCGGAGCCCCGCCCGATGACTTGCCTACGGAACGACGCGATGAATTGTCATTGCTCATACGTTGGTGCCTCCGCGGGCGACGTCGACTTGGGCTGGACCTTCAAGACGGGCACGACGACGGCGATCGCGTAGGCGAACGAGGCGGCGAACCACCAATGGCTCGTAGGCGAGCGCTGCGGGTACATCGACCAAGCGGTTGAGTTCTTGGTAGTACTCGTCGAGGCTGCACGAGAAGCGAGCCCTGATCAGCTCGTCTTTCGATGTGTCGAGTGTCCACCAGCTGCCTTCGAAATCTAAAAGGGCCCGCTCGCGTTCGGTTAACTCGATCACATTTTCCACCTGCACAGCCTGCCCGCCCCAGCGGCCAGATACAAGTACCCACGCACAATCCTGTCGGCTTCATTCGGGGCTAGGGTCGAGGATGATGCCGAGATCCGTATTGTCGGGGTGCCGTTGCTGGCCAACGAGGCCGGGGCTTGGTCATGTAGACCGAATCCGGTCGCCCCACCTTGTAGCGGTTTCGCTGATAGTGACTGCATTGATTTCGCCAATAGCGGCGTCTGCGTCAGGGCCAACGTCAGCGTCTGCCTCGGTGCCAGGCGCAACGTCAGCGTCAACCGAGAAGTACGTCGTTGAGTTCACGAGCGCTCGAGGCCGGCGTCAAACGGCCGCCGATGAGTCGCTACGCGGCACTGCTGTGGGCCCCGAGTGGGCCGACGCGATCGATGGCTTTGCTGCCGACCTCTCGCCCTCAGATGTGCAACGTCTGCGCAATGATCCCGATGTGCTTCGCGTTGAGCGTGACCAGCCCGTAGCCGCGGCCACCACGCAAACCACGCCGCCGTGGGGACTTGATCGCATTGATCAACGCTCGCGACCATTGAGTAACACGTATTCATATACAACCACCGGTGCCGGGGTGACGGCGTATGTCATCGATACGGGAATCCGCAGTACGCACCAGCAGTTCGGCGGTCGGGTGGGATCGGGCTATGTGTATTCGGGCGTCGATACGGGAGTCGGGGCCGAAGACTGCAACGGCCACGGCACGCATGTGGCCGGCACAATCGGCGGCACAACCTATGGAGTAGCCAAGGCCGTCACGTTGATTCCCGTGCGCGTGCTTGATTGCTCGGGCAATGGCTCGACAACGGGCGTCATTGCCGGCATCAACTGGGTCATCGCGCACCACGAGGCGGGTGCGCCTGCCGTGGCCAACTTGAGCTTGGGCGGCTCGAACTTTCAACCCGAAGACGATGCGATCAACAACCTCATCGCCGACGGCATCACGGTTGTGGTGGCCGCGGGCAATGCACAGTCTCCGGCGCCGCCCACCGATGCTTGCCTCGATAGCCCAGCGCGAGTGCCGGCCGCAATCACCGTTGGCGCTATCACCAACTCGAGCAACGATGCTGTTGCGTCGTATTCGAACTTCGGTTCATGTCTCGATCTGTTTGCCCCAGGCTCGGGCGTGTTGTCTGCCGACTCCACCAGCGATATCGCAACACAAGTGATGAGCGGCACCTCAATGGCCACGCCGCACGTCGCTGGCGTGGTGGCGCGCATGATGCAGAGTTCGCCGCTCGCAACGCCTGCGCAAATTGGGGCCGAGATCGACGCATCAGCCACGTTGGGTGTGGTCACCGGAACCACAGTGGGCGACCCGAACAAGTTGTTGTACATGTCGTCGTCCGGCCTGCCGAGTGCTCCCCTCTCGGTATCGGCCACACCGGCCAATGCGCGGGTCGCGCTCACCTGGTTACCTCCGGCAACCGACGGCGACGCGACGATTCTTGATTATGTGGTGCAGTACAAGACGGTGGCTGCAGGGAGTTGGTCCACGTTTGATCATGGTGTGTCCGCGTCGACCTCGGCCACCGTCACGGGCTTGGTGAACGGAACGTCATATGTGTTCCAAGTGTCTGCTGCGAATGCGCTTGGCACAGGGCCCGCCTCGGACGTCACGGCCGCCGTGGCGGTCGTCGCAACTGTTCCCTCTGCTCCGCCCGCCATCTCAGCCACCATCGTGGATCTCCACGTTGAACTGTCGTGGACTGCACCCACCGACGACGGTGGCTTGCCGATTTCTGGCTACACCGCGTCGGCAAATACCGACGGTCTCGCATGCACAACGAATGGCGCGTTGTCGTGCGCAATCACGGGCTTGCGGTCGGGCGTTACCTATACCTTCACTGTTGTTGCGCACAACGCTGTTGGCCCGAGCCAGCCCAGTTCGCCGAGTGCTTCAGTGGTGTTGGGATCGGGCTATTCGGCGTTGACCCCAGTGCGAGTTTTCGACTCGCGGCCGGGCGAACCCCAAGGTGCAGTTGCTATCGCGAAGCAGCGGTATGGCGGAACCAAAGTATTGGGAGTCCATGTTGGGGGCGTCGGTGGAGTGCCGGGAAGTGGAGCCGGTGCTGTTTCACTGAACGTGACAGTGGTCGATCCGATTGGTCCGGGGTTCGTGACGGTGTATCCGTGCGGCGCGTTGCCGTTGGCGTCGAGCGTGAACTTTGTTGCTGGCGCCACCGTTGCAAACGCGGTGATTGCCCCGTTGTCCCCTGCGGGCGATGTGTGTTTCTTCGCCTCGGTCGACGCGTATGTGTTGGCCGATGTGAATGGCTGGTTCGTGGCTGGCGACGGCTTCTCGTCGTTGACGCCAACTCGGGTATTCGACTCGCGTCCGAGTGAGCCGCAAGGTGTCGTTACCGTCGCGCAGCAGCCGTACGGAGGCGCCAACGTGTTGCGTGTTCGCGTTGCTGGCGCTGGTGGCGTGCCGTCGGCCGGTCTCAGTGCCGTTTCGTTGAACGTGACGGTGGTCGATCCGGTCGGCGCTGGGTTCGTGACGGTGTTCTGATCGCCCCGCTGTCTGCTGCTGGCGATGTGTGTTTCTTCGCATCGGTCGACGCGTATGTGCTGGCTGATGTGAACGGCTGGTTTGTTTCTGGATCAGGGTTCTCGGCAGTTTCGCCCGCCCGAGTGTTTCACTCGCGTCCAGGTGAGCCACAGGGTGTCGTGGCTATCGCTCAGCAGCGATATGGCGGCGCGACCGTGTTGCATGTTCGCGTTGCTGGCGCGGGTGGCGTGCTCCCTACTGGCGCAGGTGCGGTGTCGTTGAACGTAACCGTTGTCGATCCGGTTGGCGCTGGGTTCGTGACGGTGTTTCCGTGCGGTGCATTGCCGTTGGCATCAAGCGTGAACTTTGTTGCTGGCGCCACCGTTGCGAATGCGGTGATTGCCCCGCTATCTGCTGCCGGCGAGGTGTGTGTATTTGCGTCGGTCGACGCGTATGTGCTGGCCGATGTAAACGGCTGGTTCGCGAAGAACTAGCGAGCGTTCAGCGGATCTTGAAGATGCGCCCAAACTTTGCTTGCCGACCGGAGCGCGACGTGGGGATGCCAGTGGCCTTTGCGATCTTGCGCTTGAAGCTCGTGACTCCGAGTGCGCGCTTCCAAGAAAATGACAGGCCAGGTCCAAGTTTCATGGCCTCACCATACTGTGAACAGGACTTCGCTGGAGCCGGGTGCGAGGATCGAACTCGCCACCTCATGATTACAAGTCAAGCGCTCTACCAACTGAGCTAACCCGGCGGGGATTCGTGAAATCGTAGGGCACTCGGAATGGCAAACCTACGGTCTTGCCAGTAAGCAGATCATTTTCGAAAAACTTCCGCGATTTTCGGGAACCAAACGAACTCTCGCGACGACCTGTTGAGATGAAATTGAATTCGGCGCGCCCCCAGCGTCTTGTCGTCTCGCTGCTCGTTCTCGCGCTCGTGGGTTGCGGCGGGTCCTCGAGCAAGTCGGCCACACCCACTTCCGATCGGGCAGTGTCGATTGTGGGGTCTGGCGTCTGCCAGGCCGCACTGGATGTTTCCGGGATCCTCAAGGGCGTCGATCTGACCAGCCCGGCTGGGATCAAGAAGCTGCCCGACGCGATCGCCCGTCTGGCCGACGTAGTGCCAGCCGAGCTCGACGCCGATGTCGCCACCCTCAGTGCAGCCGTCTCGTCGTTTGTTGCGGTGCTCGAGCGATTCAATTTTGATATCGCTGCTGTCGAGGCCGATGCCACTGCCAACGCCGAGCTCGAAGGCCTCACGAGCACCGAGGCGCAAGCGGCTGCCGAACACATCCAGACATGGCTTGCCGATCAGTGCGCCTAACTACGATCTGTCGACTTGGCGCTCCTGTTGTAGCGACATGCATGTTGGTTCTTGCCGCGGCCGGACCGGCGAACGCCCACGCAACTCTTGAGCGCAGCGAGCCCACGAGCGGCGCGCAACTTGCTGCATCGCCTCCTTCGGTGGTGCTCGACTTCGATGAGAACGTTGAGCTCGGACTTGGCGGAATCACGTTGGCCAAAGCCGACTCGACTCCGATCGAAATTGGCACGGCCGAGTATCTCGATGGCAAGTCCGATGTGGTGGCGGTAAGCCTTCCCAAGCTCGACGCCGGCGTGTACGTCGCTTCATATCGGGTGATCTCTGCCGATGGGCATCCGGTCGTGGGAAGCATCGTGTTCAGAGTTGGGTCTTCGGATTCGGATTCGAGTTCGCCTGGCATCGTTGCGGCGGGTCAGCAGCCGAGTCGAGCAGTGGGTGTGGTGTACGGCCTGGCCCGCGCGCTTGGTTACCTCGCGCTGATCCTGGCGATCGGTCTGCCCTGCATCGTTGCGCTGATCTGGCGTCAGGGATGGCACCGTGTGCGACGGGTCGTTGATGTGGCATGTTTGGTGCTGGCTCTTGCAACCGCTGCTCAGTTCGCGCTCGCCGTGCCGTACTTGGCTGGCACGGGTCTTGCAGATGCATTCACGGCCAGTCGGTGGTCGCAGATTGCCGAGACGGCATCGGGCAAATGGTGGCTCGCTCGTCTCGCTGCGCTTGTCGTGTTTGGTCTCGTCGCGTTGGCGACAAAGCTGTTGATCCGCGAAGTTCGGCGAGCAGCACTGCTGGTCTCGGGTGCGGCCGCTGCAGCAGTTGTCGTCGCCAGTTTTGTTGGTGACGGCCACGCCGGAGCGGGGCGCTATTTGGTCATCGGGTTCATCGCAACGGCTGTTCACATCGTGGCGATGGCAACGTGGCTCAGTGGACTTGGCGTTCTGGCCTGGGGACCGATGGCCGATGATCCCTATCTGCTCTTCGGGGTCTTGCGCCGTTGGTCGTTGGTGGCCTCAATTTCGGTGGCGGCGTTAGCGCTCACCGGTGTGGTGCAGACGTGGCGATTGCTCGACGGTTGGTCGGCGTTTGACTCCTCCTTTGGCAGATTGCTGATTGTGAAGACCCTTGCCGTAATCGTGATGGTGTTCCTCGGCAACCTTGGTCGGGTGCGTTTGAGTCGTACCCGCCGTTCTGGGTCGAGCGACTCCGTGCAGCGTTCTTTGCGGGCCGGAGTGCTCGGCGAACTCGCCGTTGGCCTTGTCGTGATTGCGTTGACCACAGTGCTCGTGCAGTCCCAACCGGGTCATGTAGCGGGCGCCGAATCAGCACCCGCAACCTCGGTCGCTGCTGCCAAGCCGCAGTGGCAAAGCACGGTTACTCAAGGCGACTGGGTCATGACGATCTCGCTCGATCAGACAGTCGTTGGCCGTCGACACATTGAGGTCTCACTGGATGACAGCGCTGCACCGTTCGGCGACCCGATCACGATTCGCGCGCGTCTCTCGCTGGACTCAGCAGGCCTTGGGCCAATTCCGGTTATCTTCGTCGTCCAAGGTGCACGAGCATGGTCGACCGACGATGTTGAACTACCGGCCGCTGGCGACTGGAAGCTCGAGATTCTTCTCGACGACCCGGCAACTAGCGCCCGGTTCGACACAATCATCCCCATCACCTGACGCCTGCTGTATCGCCTCAACGCATGAAAGATCTTTCGACATGAACATCTCCCGAACCGTCCGCATCCCGCTGGCTGGCTTTGTGCTCGCCGCTGCGTCGCTGGCCGGTTGCGGCTCAAGCGCCGCGCCGATTGCGTCGACATCTGACACGGCGTCGGTGTCATCGTCGGGTTCATCGCCAGCCACGGGTTCATCGCCAGCCACGCCAGGCGTGAGCGCCGATGCGACGTCTGGGTCCGCGTCTTCAAATACCGATGCCACTGGTAACTCGACAGCGAGCCCTTCGGCTTCGACAACGAAGCCCGGTGGATCAACTCAGACAACGGCGAAGCCCGGCACGGCGTCGAACACAACGGCTCCATCTGGCGTAGTGCCCGTAACGAGCGCGCCTGTGGTGGCGCCAGTGACCACGACGAAGTCCACAGTGCCATCAACCACCGCTCGGCCGCCGGTAACGACGGCAACGCCCACTCGCACCGTCACGGTCGACGCCGCAGACCTCACGCCGCCGGTGATTTCCGTGGTGCTCGGCACCGAGATCACGCTCACTGTCGTATCGGTCACCGATCAAGAGTTTCACGTGCACAACTACGACATCACCAAGGCCGGCACGAGGGTCACGTTTGCGTTCACCGCCGACCTTGTTGGCTCGCACATTGTCGAGAGCCACACCACCGGCAAAGTGATCTGCACCATTGTTGTGAGCTGATCGCGACGCGCTGCTTGACACGCAAGCCAAACTTTTGTGAAAAGCAAAAGAGCCGGCGCCGACCCACCAGAAGGGTCGACGCCGGCTCTTTGATTACTTGGTCAGTCGAGGTAGCCGATCACGTCAACCACGAAGTGTGTTGAGCCTGAAGCAGTGACCTTTACTTGGCCAGACGCATCGACAGCCACGATGGTGCTGACGGCGATGTCTTGATTGCCAGTGGACCAGTTGATGCTGCTCGTGGCTGGCAGCGGCGTTGAAGCGCCATACATCTTGAGGTAACCCCTTGCGTCAGTCTCTGTAATCGTGAGCGTCACGATGGCGGCAGTTGCACCTGCGGGCAGGGCTACCGCCGTGGCGCTCACTCCGTCTTTGCCCGAGCTCAGGCTCACGGTGCGGGTCTCGCCGGCGTTGATCTTGCCATCGGCGTCACGTGAGTCGTATGCGCGCAGCGGAACGCTCAAGATGTGCTCCGACGAGAGGCTGCCGAGGCTGCTCTCGAGCGAGGCGAGGCGGGTGTCGAGCGACGTGTCGGTGCTGAGCAACGCAGCGATGCTGGTGATCGCTGCGGCTGCCTTTGATTCGAGCGTGACAACACGGTTCTTCAGATCGGCGAGATCTGCTGCATTGCTGATCTTGCTGGCTGTGCCCACGAGGGTGAGCTTCGGAACGTTGGCGCCGATCCATGCTTCTGAGACAGGAGTTGTTAATGCAGTGCCGTCGTTGTGGTTATCGCAGTACTGCGTGGTCGGGAACTCGAGTACGTCGCCCGCAACTCCGTTGAGCGTTGCGCGCAATCCGAAGTCGGCGAATGTCCAGTCAGGCAACTCATTGGTTGTTGTGGTCCAGATCACCCTGGTGACGGCATTGGTCACCGGGGCGCGAAGTACGGCGACGTTCCAGCCTGGCTTCATCTCGGGCTTCACGCCGGTTGCCGTGGCCGGGATGTCGACCTCGACTCGGTTGGTGCGAGCGTTGAACCCCTGGGCGACGAGGTCGGGATCTGGGCAGCCGTGCGGAACGCGGAAGTAGACAACGTTGGTGGCGCCGGCGGTAAATGTGGTGCCGTAGGTATTGATCGTGATGTGTGCGGAGGCGGGGATTGCCTGGACCAACAACGATGTTGCGACAGCGGCGCAACCAATGACGATGCGATTGC
>JAPKZR010000276.1 GCA_026393695.1 Actinomycetota bacterium | reverse complement strand
GGAACTCGGCTGGGTTGGTGACTGCAAGCGCTGCGGCGCCATCGAAATAGGTGAGGTGCCCGAGTTGGTCGGTCACGTTCCAGCCGGGGCTCGGCGTGACAGCAGACCACTGCTCGGGTGTGAGCGCTGCGACCAATGTGTCGAGCGCCTGTTGTTCGTCGAGCAGGTCGCGTTGTACTTCGGCGAGATCAGTCATGTGGGGCCTCGTTCGTTGGTTGAGCGCGCATTCCGCGCAGGAAGATTTCGAGCAGTGCCTCGGATGCTTGGCGCGGCGATGTCTGCAGTGTTGGCATGACCTCGGGGCGCGAAAGATCACGTCCAATGTTGGCTAACACTCGAGCAGCGGCGCCAGTGTCGACCGGGTGGATGTCGCCGCGCTCGAGCGCAAGGTCGAGCAGGCAGTGAGTGACGGCGATGAGATAGTCGGCGTGCACGTCGCCGAGTCGCAGCGCCGCTGGCATGGTGGCGAGATCGCGTGCGAACGGCTCGCTGAGACCATTGACCGCTTCATTCGCAGCCTTGAGATATGACTGCAGCGCGTCGAGCGGGTTCATGTCTGGAGCGAGTGCTTCCATTGCGCTGCGACCAACCCGCCATAGGTTGCGGTCGACAACCACGAGCACGAGCTCGTCACGGCTTGGGGCCAGGCCGTACAGAGTGCGCAACGAGCATGTTGTGTGCGCCGCAATCTCAGCCATCGTGAGGTGAGCGAAGCCGTGGTCGAACAGATGACCAAGTTGATCGAGCACTTCGCGTTGGCGATCGGTAAGGCGCCGTTCACGGTCGCGGTCGAGCACGGCGCGCGGCGGTTTCACGGCGCGCACGCGACGATGCAGCTCGGTTGTCGCGTCGAGCGCGATGGTTGCGCCGTGTGTGCTCATGCGAGCAGCGCGGTGGGAATGTCGACGATGCGACTGCGCAGCCACTCGCCCAGACTCTTGGCCTGAGAGTCCTGGCGGGTTGAGGCGGCGACGCCTTCTTGCAGTAGATCGTGGATCACGAAGTTGAGCGAGCGAATCGACGGCAAGCGATAGCGGTCGACCGAAAGTGCGGCCGTTTCGGGAAGCAGTTCGCACAGCTTGTCGGTGGTGAGGAACGAATCGAGCCACGCCCATGCTTCGTCGCTACGAGCGAACACGCCGAGGTTGGCGTTGCCGCCCTTGTCTCCCGAACGTGCGCCGAACAGACGGCCGAGAGGCATGCGTTCGGTGGGGCCGCCGGGAGCGGCAGCCGATGGGCCGGCGTGGCCAACAACATGAACGGTTGCTTGCGGAGCGACTGAATCGATCACGGTTTGTTCGCCACCGAGAATGACGACGTGCTGGGGAACGAGCTCGGCGGGCACCAAGGCTGGCCTGTAGACGCCGTATGCCGAGCCGCCCGAAGGGCCGCCACTGACGCCGAACAGACCAGGGATAGTTGCCAGTGCTATTTCCGTAACGGCGTTGGCGACGGCACGGCCCACCTTGCGCTCGTCGGGGTCTTTCAGCGTGATGCGCCAGAGCGCGATGGCTTCTTCGTTGCTGGCGGGATCGATCTTGTCGGTGCGAACGACTCGAGTCGTAACGCTTGCGAAATCATCAGCGTTGTACGGACACGCCTCCCAGAACGCTGCTTCAACGAGTTCGGCTTTGGCCTCGATATCGAGACCGGTGAGTGCGATGGCCATGTCGTTACGGAAGCCGCCCACCTCGTTCATTGCCACCTTGAGGGTGCTTGGTGGTGGCTCACCTTTAGTGCCGCTGATACGCACGCGGTCGCGGGCGATCTGCTCGAGCTGAATGGTGTCGAAGCGAGCCGACACATCGGGACCCAGATACGCCGGGCCACCAATTTCGTAGAGCAGCTGCGACGTGACGGTGCCGATGGAGACCTCGCCGCCGGTGCCGTCGTGCTTGCCGATCACGCACGAACCATCGGCCGCGACCTCGACCCACGGGAACCCGACGCGGGTCATGCCGGATACCTCGGTGAAGAACGAGTAGTTGCCGCCGGTTGCTTGGGCACCGCACTCGACCACGTGTCCGGCCACAACAGCGCCAGCAAGCGCGTCCCAGTTGTCGCGGGTCCATTGGTGATGCCAAGCGGCGGGTCCGCACACAACCGCTGCGTCGGTAACGCGACCGGTGATGACAATGTCGGCGCCGCGGTTGAGCGCATCGACGATGCCCCAACAACCGAGATAGGCGTTGGCGGTGATGAACCGCGATGTGTCGCCCACGGGCTCGCCGGTTTCGAAGTGAGCGAGGTCGACGCCAGCGGCAACGAGTTCGTCGAGGCGTGGCAACAGGTTGTCGCCGTTGACGTAGGCAATGGTTGGATTGAGTCCGAACTTTGCGGCCACCTCGGCAACGGCCTCGGCGCACCCGGCCGGGTCGAGACCGCCCGCATTGGTGACCACCTTGATGCCTCGATCGAGGCAGGTGCCCATCACCTGTTCCATCTGCTGCACGAAGCTGCGCGCGTAGCCGCCGCCGGGTCGCTTGGCCTGCGTACGCGCCAAGATCAGCATTGTGAGCTCGGCCAGCCAATCGCCGGTGAGAAAGTCGATGGGTCCGTCGGTGACCATCTCTTTGGCGGCAGACAAACGGTCGCCGTAGAAACCCGAACAGTTGGCGATGCGTACTGGCTGCTTCATGATGCGCCTTCGGTGGCAGGGTCGGTATCGGGTTCGATCATCAACAACGCGTCGCCGTTGCCAACCTGTTGACCGATGCGCACGAACACTTCGGTGACGGTGCCATCGGCCGGAGCACTGATGTGGTGCTCCATCTTCATTGCTTCCATCACGACCAGAGTGCTGCCGGCGGCGACGTGATCGCCGACCGCTACTCGGACGTCGATCACGGTGCCAGGCATTGGGGCGTTGAGCCCACCGGTGGTGAGTTCGGCGCCAGGAATTTCGAAGCGGGCCACGATGGTGAAGGCGATGGTGCCGCCGGGGGTCTGCACGTAGATTCGGTCGCCAGCGCGGGTGATACGTGCTGTCGAGCGACGACCGTTGACCTCGATGTCGATGTCGATTGCCGAGTGGCGGTGCACCCGAGCGCTGCCGTGATTGCCGCGGTCGCCGAGGCTGAACGAGCCGTCTCGCCGCGACTGGTAGCTGACCTCAACGAGTCGGTCGCCGTGCTGAACTTGCGCCAACCCGTGGGCAGGTGGGCGAGCACGCCAGCCTCGGCACGGTTCTGACCTTGGATCCAGAGCACCGCAGCGGTAGCCGCACGATGCAGATCGGTGTCGTTCAGGGTGAGCTTGCGCGATGGCCGCACACGCTCGATGAAGTCGGTGGTTGTGTCACCTTCGATGAAGCTGGGGTGGCGAAGCGTGGCCGCGAGGAAGTCGCGGTTGGTGGTGACGCCACCGATGTGCAGTCGCTCGAGTGCAAGCGCCAACATCGCAGCCGCTTCGGTACGAGTAGGTGCATATGCAACTACTTTGGCGAGCATCGGGTCGAAGCTGACGCTGACAACGGAGCCCTGCTCGACGCCTGACTCCCAACGAACCACCGGAGCGTCGGCCGGGGCAAACGCAGCGAGCGTCCCCGTGGCTGGCAGGAAGCCAGCGTCGGCATCTTCGGCGCAGAGGCGAGCCTCGATAGCGTGCCCAGTGAATGTGATGTCGTCTTGTTCGTAGCCAAGCACCTCGCCGCGAGCAACGCGAATCTGTTCACGCACCAGGTCGATGCCAGTGACTTCTTCGGTCACTGGATGCTCTACCTGCAGACGAGTGTTCACCTCAAGGAAGTAGAACTCGCGGGTTGCGTCGTCGACCAAGAACTCGACAGTGCCTGTTGATTGGTAGCCAATCGAGTGGCCGAGTTGCAGGGCTGCTTGGCCCATTGCGGCGCGCATTGCATCGTCGACAACCGGCGACGGCGATTCTTCGATGAGCTTTTGGTGGCGGCGCTGAATGCTGCATTCGCGCTCGCCGAGATGCACCAAGTTGCCGTGGCTGTCGCCAAGAATCTGGATCTCAACGTGACGTGACGCGGCCACGTACCGCTCGAGAAACACGCGGTCGTCGCCGAATCCGCTGAGTGCTTCGCGGCGGGCTGAGGCAACGGCTTCGTCGAGCTCGGCAGCGCTGCCCACCACTCGCATCCCTTTGCCGCCGCCGCCCGCGGCAGCTTTCACGAGTAGCGGGTAGCCCACTTCGCTGGCGCGGTCGGGTGTGTCTACTGAGATCAGCGTTGGCACCCCTGCGGCCACGGCCATGCGCTTGGCCGCCAGCTTGTCGCCCATGCCGCTGATGACATCGGGGGAGGGGCCGATCCAGACGAGGCCGGCGTTGATGACGTCGGCTGCGAAGCCAGCGTTCTCAGACAAGAAGCCATAGCCGGGATGGATTGCCTGGGCGCCCGTGGCGTTCGCTGCTTCGATGATGGCGGCACCGTCGAGGTAGCCGGTTGTGAGGCGCACCGACTGATCGGCGTCAGCGACAAACGGCGCGTCGGCGTCGGCGTCGACAAACACGGCCACAACTTGAATGCCCATGTCGTGCGCGGTGCGGATGATGCGGCGAGCAATTTCGCCGCGGTTGGCAATGAGGATCGTTGAGAAGTTCACAGCCGGAACACTCCGTATCCCTCGGCACCGGCGATAGGTCGGTTACGCACAACCGACAAACACATGCCGAGCACGGTGCGGGTATCGCGTGGGTCGATGATGCCGTCGTCGCTAATGGCGCCAGTTGCGGCCAACGCGAGCGAACCTCGCTCTTGAACGTCTTCGACCATTTCGACGATCTTGCGGTCTTCTTCTTCGTCGAAGGGGAGGCCTTGGCGGGCGGCCTGCCCGCGGCGCACCATCGACATGACTCCCGCAATCTGTTTGGGTCCCATCACAGCGATCTTGGCGGTGGGCCACAGGAACGTGAAGCGGTTGCCGAACGCTCGACCCGACATGCCGTAGGTGCCAGCGCCATACGACGAACCAATGGTGACGGTGATATGCGGCACGGTTGAGTTCGTGACTGCGTTGAGCATCTGCGAACCCTTTTTGATGATGCCGTCGGCCTCGAAGTCGCGGCCCACCATGTAGCCCGTGATGTTCTGCATGAACACCAACGGAATATCGATCTGGTTGCAGAGCTGAATAAAGTGCGTGGCCTTCTCGGCCGAGCGTGGGTAGATGACACCGTTGTTGCCGATGATGCCCACCGGGTAGCCGTGCACGCTGGCCCAGCCGCACACGATGCTGTTGCCGTAGCGGGGCTTGAACTCTTCGAAGCGTGAGCCGTCGACCACTCGCGCAATGACATCGCGCACATCGACTGGCTGGCGCAGATCGCGGCTGACCAATCCCAACAGCTCTTCGGGATCGTGCGTGGGCTCGTCCGGGCTCAGGCTTGGCTCGGGTCCGGGTTTGCGCCAGTTGAGATGCGAGACCACTTCGCGACACAGCCGGATTGCGTCCATTTCGTCTTCGGCGAAGTAGTCGCCAAGGCCCGACACTTCGGCGTGCATCTGCGCGCCGCCCAAGGTTTCGTCGTCACTCTCTTCGCCGGTGGCCATCTTCACGAGTGGTGGGCCAGCGAGAAAGATCTTCGACTGCTCTTTGACCACGATGTTGTAGTCGCTCAAACCGGGTTGGTAGGCGCCGCCCGCTGTGGATGATCCGAACACCACGCACACCGTTGGGATGCGCATCTTCGAGAGTTCGATGAGTTCGTAGAAGAAGCGGCCGCTCTCGGCGAAGTGGTCGGTCTGCACCTTGCGGCCGCCGCCGCCATCGGCCTGCACGCGAAGGTCGGCGCCAGCTGACTCGACGAAACTGACATACGGCATGCGGTTGTCGCGAGCGATCTCGAGTGCGCGCATCCACTTCTTTGAGGCGTATGGAGTAAGCGCGCCACCGAGCACCGATGGGTCGTTCGCCAAGATCACACATTCAGTGCCAGCGATGATGCCGATGCCCACCACCATTCCGCCGCCGAGCGCGTAGTCGCTGTCGTATCCAGCGAGCGCGCTGATCTCGAAG
>JAPKZR010000305.1 GCA_026393695.1 Actinomycetota bacterium | reverse complement strand
GGTTCGGTGCCTGGCCCGGTGATCAAGGCCACTCGTGGCCGTGAGGTCGTGGTGCGGCACTGGAACAACCTGCCTGCGGTTCATCCAACGCTTGGCTATGAGCCATGGACGTCGGTGCACTTGCACGGCAGTGCGTCGTTGCCGCAGTACGACGGTTACGCCAGCGACGTCACGCTGCACGGCCAGTTCAAGGATTACCAATACCCGAACGAGCAGCCTGCTCGCACCTTGTGGTATCACGATCATGGCATTCATCACACCGCCGAAAACGCCTACCACGGCTTAGCGGCGCAGTATCACATTCATGATCCGCTTGAGCAGTCTTTGGGCATTCCTCAGGGCGAGTTCGATGTGGCGCTGATGCTCAGCGACGCAATTTTCAACAACGATGGTTCGTTGTTGTTCACCCTCGCGAACCAAAACGGTTTGTGGGGTGATGTGTTACTGGTCAACGGTCGGCCATGGCCAGTGATGCAGGTGAAGCGCCGCAAGTACCGTTTCCGTTTGTGCGCTGCTGCGTTGTCGCGTTCGTTTGGGTTGTCGCTTGACTCGGGTGATCCGCTCGTGGTCATCGCCACCGATGGCGGTTTGATGCCGGCACCAGTGTCGACAAGTTCGTTGCGAATGATGAGCGGCGAACGCTACGAGATCATTATTGACTTCTCGAAGTACGCCGTTGGGCAACGAATCGTGATGAAGAACACCAGCCCTAGCGGAGTCAATAAGGACTACGTGAACACTGACAAACTGATGGCGTTCGACGTTATTGGCGATGACTTCGACACAGCCAACAACAATCTTCCAGCAGTGCTCAACCCGGCCGACCCGGTGATGCACCTTCGCGAAGCCGACGCCGTGCAGACCCGTCAGTTCCTTTTCCACCGCAAGGGCGGCCAATGGGCCATCAACGGCGCCACTTGGGACGAGGTTGAGGAGAGCGACTTCGAGTTCGTGCTCGCCAGCCCACGCCGCGGCGATACCGAGATTTGGGAGTTCAAGAACGGTGCAGGCGGGTGGTTCCACCCAGCCCACGTTCACCTCGTCGATTTCCGGATTCTGTCCCGCAACGGTCTTCCACCAATGCCGTACGAGGTTGGCCCCAAAGACACGGCGTACCTCGGCGAGAACGAGACAGTGCGTTTGCTGATGAAGTTTGAGGGTCGCGGCACGTACATGATCCATTGCCACAACCTCATCCACGAAGACCACGACATGATGGCCCAATACGAAGTCATCGACCCACTGCAGCCAGGCGACGACCCAATGGGTACCCCCGCCAAGCCCTATCTACCAACCACTCCACCCGTATAGAGACTGAGAAAAATTCAGCGAGTCGCTCGCAGCCGCCAATGTGCTGCGAGAATGTCGAAATGTCTCTGCGAACCCTGCGAACCATCTGTGCGGCGATCTTCGTCTGCGGCATCGCCGGGCTGATCGTGAGTTCGGTCGCTGGCAACAACACCGGCACCGTGCTCACGGTGGGCGTCACCACCGCTATTGCAGCGATCGCACTGCTCGCCGCATCGGCAGTCACTCGGCGCGAGCCAATCGACGCGTTCGAAGAAGCCGACGCAGAGCGACTCGAGTCACGCGTGCAGTTCCTCATCGATGCCGGTGCCCCCGAAAGCGACGTGCGCAATCTCGTCAGAGAAGCAATGCGCTTCGGCCGCCGCACATGAGCCTCGCTGCTGAGACCGAAACCGACGCAGCGCTCGCCTCACGACTCGCCGTCGAGGCTGGGCTACTGCTCGTCGAGTTACGCCAGCAATTGTTCAGCGAAGGCGCTCCGCCCTGGGAAGTAAAGGACTCAGGCGACATTGCGTCGCACCGATTCCTGATGAAGGCGTTTCAGGCATTACGTCCCGGCGATGCCGTGCTGTCCGAGGAAGGCGCCGACAACTCGCATCGCATCGGCGCCGACCGTGTGTGGATCATCGATCCGCTCGATGGCACCAACGAATATGGCGAACGAGGCCGTCTCGACTGGGCTGTTCACATCGCTCTCTGGGAGCACACGCAGCTCACCGCAGCGGCGGTCAGCCTGCCCGCTCACAACATGGTCTTCGCCACCGATCCTGCACCGCCGTTGCCACCACGGCGCAGCGACAAGCCACGCATCATCACCAGTCGCAACCGCGCGCCGTACGCCGCAGTGCTCGTGGCCAACGAACTCGAATGCGACGCTGTGCGCCTCGGCTCGGCCGGAGCCAAAGCGATGGCTGTGGTGCTGGGCGAAGCCGACATCTATATCCACGACGGCGGTATGTATCAATGGGACTCAGCGGCACCTGCGGGTGTGGCCGCTGCGGCTGGCATGCACGTGAGCCGCATCGATGGTTCACCGCTGATCTACAACAGTCCCGACGCGTGGCTGCCCGACTTTTTAGTGTGTCGACCCGAACTCGCCGAGCCAGTGCTCGACGCGCTGTGGGGCGACCGTTGGCGCGTCCACCGCGATAACGGCTGGCAGTAATCGCATGGAACTCAAGGCCACGCGCTACGAAGTAGACGGGCACGTTGCCACAGTGTGGTTGCACCGTCCCGAGCGCTACAACGCATGGACCGGGCGCATGCACACCGAGTACCGCTGGATCCTGGCCGAACTCGAAAAGAATCCCGCCGTACGAGTGGTGGTACTCACCGGAACTCCACCCGCATTTTGCGTTGGCGGCGACACCGAAGCATTGGCCAGCCACGCCGAGCGCGGCAGCTACGACACCGGCCTCACCGCCGACACCGCAACTCCCGGGTTTGGCGTTCGACCCGAGTTCGACCACGACTTCTCGTTTCAGTTCGGCATGCGATTTCCGATCATTGCCGCGATCAACGGAGCATGCGCCGGTATCGGCTTAGCGCTCGCCTTGTTCTGCGACCTGCGTTTCGCGAGCGCAACAGCACGTATGACCACCGCTGCACCAAAGCTCGGATTACCTGCCGAATATGGGATGAGCTGGACTCTTCCTCGATTGGTGGGTGTTACTCGAGCTGCCGATCTGTTGCTCTCAGGCCGCGTGTTCACCGCGGCCGAAACCGCTGAATGGGGACTCTGGAACTCCGTAGAGGCCGACGCAGGCGCCACGCTGGCGGCCGCTTTGACCTATGCGCAGATGCTCGCCACAACCGCCGGACCCAATGCTGTGCGAACAACAAAGGCCCAGATCTATGCCGATCTGTTGCGCCACGACGTCGGAGCTTCGATCACCGAATCGAAACAGCTGATGAACGAAGCAATGGCCACGGCCGAATATCGCGAAGGCGTGTCTGCACTGCGGAGCAAGCGCCCGCCAGATTTTCGCTAGC
>JAPKZR010000124.1 GCA_026393695.1 Actinomycetota bacterium | reverse complement strand
GCAACTCGCTGACCCAGAGACCGTCTACGAACGCCCGTCGTCCGCCTTTGTCGCTGGCTTCATTGGCCGCAACAACTTCTGGCGCGGTGTGTCTACCGGTCACGGAGTGCGCGCGAGCGACGGCACGATCTTTGTGTCGTCAAGCCCTGAAGAGCGCGTCGCTCAGGGTCAGCCAGCGCTTGCTGCCATTCGGCCCGAGTGCATTCAGCTCAGCAGCGCCGACCCCGGTCGCTCGCACAACGTGATCGCCGGCACGGTTGCTGGCGTCTCGCATTACGGCGACGTGTTGCAATACGTCGTGCGCACTGCCGAGCGCGATGTGCTCTCGATGCTTCCTCGTCAAGGCGCGCCGCGCCTCGCTCCCGGAGATCCAGTGTTCTGTCATTGGGATGAATCCGAGGTATACCAGTTCTCTGCCGAGCAGGCCGATCTCGTACTGCCCGATCCGGCCGAGGAAATTGCTCTCGAATAACCCGTCGGTTCGCCGACAAATCGCTCCACCAACGTTCCCAACACGCCGAATAGGTCTCCAGAAAGGGCCACACGCAATGAATCACTCAGACGACACCTCTCGAATTCTTATCTCAAAACAGGCCGCTCAGCGCGTTGCCGCCACCATCAACCGCCGTCGTTTTTTGGCGCTCACCGGCGGAGCCGCCGCAGTCGCCGCGCTCGCCGCATGTGGCGGCAGCAGCAGCTCAAAGTCGAAGAACCTCAACATGTTCACATGGGCTGAGTACGACGATCCCGACCTGCTGAAGAGCTGGGGCAATATCAGCCTCACCATCTTCAACTCGAACGAAGAGGCCATTCAGAAACTGGTTCAGGGTGGCGGCTCGTCGGGCTTCGACATGGTGGTGCCTACTGGCGTCTACATCCCGCAGTTGGCCAAGGCCGGCATGCTCGAAGAGCTCGACAAGACCAAGCTTCCTAACTTCTCGAATCTCGATCCCAACTACGCCAACCAGGCATGGGACCCAGACAACAAGTACAGCGTGTGCAAGAACTGGGGTACCACCGGTTGGATCTACGACAAGGCCGTGGTCACCACCGAAATCAAGACCTGGGCCGACTTCATCAAGGTGGCGCAGACCGAAGCCAGCGGTAAGACCAGCGTGCTCGATACGGCCCCGAACTTGGCCGGCATCTACTTCTGGGCCAATGGCCTCTCGTGGATCACCGAGAAGCAGGAAGATCTCGATGCCTGCGCCAAGTTCATGGTCGATGAGTTCGCCCAACACATCAAGGCATTCGATTCATACCCAGGCGTGAACCTCACCTCAGGCAGCTATGCGCTGTCTCAGGCCTGGAATGGCGACGCCCGTCAAGGTCTCATCGGAGTGAAAGAAGCAGGCGACGATATCGAGCGCTATGTCTGGGGCATTGGCTCGCCAGAAACCGAACTCTGGATGGACAACTGGTGTGTTCTGAAGGGCGCGAAGAACCGCGACTCCGCGTACGACTTCATTAACTTCATCCTCGACCCAGCCAACAGCGTGACCGACCTCAACTTCCATGGCTACAACACCGGCATCAAGGGTGTCGATGCGTTGGCAGCCGACATCGACTTCAAGGACATGGTGTTCTTCACCGATGAGCAGGTTGCCACGATGAAGTCGGGCGATGTGAACTCGGCACAAGAGACACTGGTCAAGATCTACAGCGATGTGAAAGCAAAGGCTGGCGGCTGACCTATGGAGGCAACACTCGGAGCGCAGCCACCGCAGCAACGCACGTGGCTGCGCGCCCCGAAGTTCCTTCTCGCGATTCCTTCGTTTGTCTGGTACGTATTTCTATTCGTCGTGCCCGTGGGCCTAGTTATCGTCAACAGCTTCGGTCGCAAGATCACCGGGTCGCCGGGCACGGTTGATCTCAGTTCGCCCAGCCTCGATCGTTATCGTGAGGTTGTCAGCGGGTCATTTCGCTCGCTGCTGAAACAAACGATGTTCACATCGATTCTTGGCACCGTGCTGTGTCTGGTTGTCAGCCTTCCAGTGGCGTATTTGCTGGCATTCAAGGTTGGGCCGAAGGCAAAGACAGCGGTGCTCGCGTTGCTGATGGTGCCGTTCTTCGCGAACTTTTTGTTGCGTACCCTCGCGTGGCGCATCGTGCTGCAACCGCGTGGTTTCGTCTCAAACTTTTTGCGGACCAATCGAGATTCTCGATACGCGTACTGCGGTGCAGATTGCAATCGTCTACAACTACTTGCCGCTGATGATCTTCCCGCTGTGGGTGGCTCTCGATCGGGTCGAGTTGCACCTGCGCGAAGCGTCGAAAGATCTTGGAGCGAATCGCATTCGAACGTTCCTCCAAGTAACGCTTCCGTTGGCGGGCCCCGGAATCGTTGCTGGCTTGATCTTGGTGTTCGTGCCGTTGTCGGGTGACTACGTGACAGCAGCGTTGCTCGGTGGAGCCAAGGGCAACATGATCGGAGCCGAGGTTGCGAACCAGTACTTCAACGCGCAAGACGCGGCTTCTGGTTCCGCCATCGCGGTGTCGTTGATCATCTCGATTCTGCTCGTGCTGGGGGTGCTGGCCACCTGCTTCTGGTTCATGTCGAAACTGCTCAAAGCAAACCGTGCCGTCAAGGTTGTTGCGCGATGAAGAAGTACTTCAGCATCACCAATGCACTTGGTGCATGGACAGCGGTGGTCATCGCGTTCTTGTTCACGCCCATCTTCTTTTTGATGGCGATGTCGTTCAACGAGTTCAAGAGCATCTTCAGGTGGACGGGCTTCTCTACGGTGTGGTGGTCGCGCATGTTCGATAACACCACGCTCACGAGCTCAGTGAAAGTCTCCATTGAGGTAGCGGTCATCAGCACATTGCTTGCGTTGGTGCTCGGCACGTTGGCAGGTCTCACGCTTGCTCGAAAGCCCGGCAAGTGGACGGCTGGATTCGTCGGCCTCATTCTGCTCATCTTGGTCACACCAGAAATCGTCGATGGTGCTGGGCAGCTGAGCTGGTTTGTGCGTCTCGGTGGCCCGTTCCGCGAAGGCCTCACGCCTATTGTGCTCGTGCACACAGTGTTCAGTTCTGCGGTGGTCACGCTCATCGTGCGGGCTCGCGTTTCAGGACTCGATGCTCGCCTCGAAGAAGCGGCTGCCGACCTGTTCGCTACTCCAGCGCGCGCCTTCTGGCAGATCACGCTGCCGTTGGTGATGCCCGCTGTGTTGTCGGGCGGAATGCTGGCATTCACGCTCAGCCTTGACAATGTTGTGTCCACCAGCTTCGTCAGTCCTGCCGGTGTCACCACCTTCCCCAACTATGTCTTCGGGTTGTCGGGCGGCATCATTCGCCCCGAGGTTGCGGCAATGGCCACGGTGTTTATCGGCGCCACCTTGCTGGCTGTTGCGATTGTCGCTGTGGTGCTTCGCCGGGGCGGCCAGTCGGGCTCCGAAATCGCCGCCACCTTCACCGGCAACTGAACCGCCTTCGCGATGCGAATTGTTGTTGTTGGCGCAGGCCTCGCGGGTCTCACCGCCGCCGAGTTGTTGCACAACGCTGGGTGCGATGTCACCGTGCTTGAGGCCTCAAATCGGGTGGGCGGTCGCGCCTACACCCGTCGTGCCGAGTTCATCAACGGCCAAGGAGCCGAGGCGGGCGCTGAGTGGGTCGACAACGTGCATCTCCGCATGCGCGGTCTCGTCGAACGCTTCGGTCTACGCATGGACGACAACGCCACCACGTGGACTGCCATCCGGCGCTGGTTGTTCCGCGACGGAGCACTGCTCGGTCCAGCAGACCTTGCTCGCCTTGATCCACAGTTGGGCGACGAACTTGATCGCCTCGAAGATTTCTTTGCCTCGGTAGCGGCGGGCGTCAGCGATGCGGCGCACCCCGCGCAGCACCCGCAGGCGGCGCACTACGACTCATTGTCGGCAGCCGACATTGTCGATCAACTCGAGCTGGGTGAGCTCGCCCGCCTGTTCGCCACACGAAACATGCAGGGCGAGTTTGCAGCCGAACCACACGAAGTGTCGGCGTTGTTTGTTGCCCAGCAGCGAGCGCTGTACGAAGCGGCGGCCACGCCGCACGGCGAGGTGGTGGCGCAGCGCATTGTTGGGGGAGTCAGCGGCGTTACTGCTGGCCTCGCCTCGGCGCTGCCCCAAGGAATGATTCGCTTTGGCGAGACAGTCGACGCGATCACCATCGACGCAACCGGTGCTCACGTGGGCGCCGGTGCGAACACGTACCACGCAGACCAGGTGGTGCTTGCCTGCTCGTTGGTGCCGCTACGCGCGGTGGTGTTCGACCCACCATTGCCCTCCGAACTCGCTGCGGCCGTGCACGGTCTTGGCTACGGCCGTGTCACCAAGACGGCGCTGCAATATCCAGAGCGCGTGTGGCCCGCTGGCTATGCCACTACAACTGGTCGTGCGCAGCGTGTGTATGAGCCAACGGTTGGGCATCCGGCCGAGTCCGGAATCTTGATGGGCTACACCGGTGGCGAGGGCGGAACGCGTTTGGCCGATCTCGCTGAGAGCGTGCGCATGCGCGAGATCGAGCTGAGCCAACGCGAGATGTATCCAGCGCTGCCGCCGCCGCTGGGTGGCTTCTCGCAAGCATGGTCGGGGCTTGTGCTATTTGGCGGCAGCTATGCCGTCTACCGTCCCGGTGAAATCACTCGCTTCTGGGATGTGCTGCGTCAGCCTCACGGGTGCATTCACTTTGCTGGTGAGCACACCGCAACCTGGACGGGCTACCTCGAGGGCGCAGTCGAGAGCGGCGAGACGGTTGCGTCGCGACTCCTCGCGAACCGCTAGCGTTTCGGCATCATGCCAAGTACCAACGCGCCCCGTGTCGCGCTCGGGCCCACATCCGCTCCGTCTTGGATGGCCGATGCCATCATCGCCGGCGGTGGAGAAGTTGTTGACCTTGCCGATGCTGAAGCATTGGTCTGGGCGAGCGGCAAAGATGCCAACCAACTTGCCGACGCACTCGCCGACGCCGATCACATTCGCTGGGTGCAGTTGCCCTTTGCCGGCATCGAGCCCTTTGTCCATCTGATCGACACCGATCGACTGTGGACTTGCGCCAAGGGTGTCTTCGCCGAACCCTGTGCCGAGATGGCGCTCACGCTGGCGCTGGCGGGTATGCGTGGCCTCGGCACCTATGCGCGAGCCGCCTCGTGGAGCCGCCCACAGGGCATCAACCTTGCTGGAGCGCGAGTCACGATTATGGGTGGCGGTGGCATAGCCGAAGCGTTCCTGCGTCTCATCAAGCCGTTCGATTGTCATGTCACCGTGGTTCGCAACAAGGTGCAAGACATGGATGGCGCCGACATCGTGGTCGAGCCCGAGCAGTATGCGCATTGCCTACCCGGCGCCGATCTTGTGGTACTGGCGCTTGCCCTCACTCCCGATACCGAGGGCATGATCTCGCGCAGCGAACTCGAGATGATGGAGCCGCACGCGTGGCTCGTCAACGTGGCGCGTGGCAAACACATTGTCACCGACGATCTGGTGTGGGCGTTGCAGAACAACATCATCGGAGGCGCCGGCCTCGATGTCACCGACCCTGAGCCGCTTCCCGACGGGCACCCGTTGTGGTCGCTACCCAACTGCATCATCACGCCGCATGTGGCAAACACCCCAGAGATGGCGGTGCCGTTGCTGTCGGCGCGCATCACCCAAAACGTGCGCTTGTACGCCGATGGCGCAGAGCTCATCGG
>JAPKZR010000006.1 GCA_026393695.1 Actinomycetota bacterium | reverse complement strand
GGTCTCACCGAATTGCTCGCCGCCGAAGGCGAGCCAGTTGGTCAGTGCATCGACGAGAATGGTGTCACTCACATTGTTGAGCGGGTCAGCGACCCTTCGAGAGTTGCTGCCATTTCTGCCGCCGTTGGGGCGCAGTCAGTCGTGATCGCCGACGGCCACCACCGCTATGCAATCAGCCGCACATACCGTGACGAACAGCGCGCCGCTACCGGGCGCAACGACCTCGGCAGCGAGCTCACGCTCACCTATGTCGGCGAACTCCTTGAGGAGCAGCTCAGCGTCGCAGCGATTCACCGACTGATTTCAGGCGTACCCGATTGGGCCTTACTGCAATCGTTCTCACCACTCTTTGAGATGACATCTGCTGGTGTGGTCGGGCCTGGCCATGCGCGTGAGGTGGTCGAACTCGGTGCAATGTGTCTGGTTCATTCCGACGGTCACGGCACGTTCATGAAGCCTCGACCCGAGTGTTTCGAAGGCGTTCGCGATCTCGATAGCGCTCGCCTTGAGCATGCACTCACACGCGTTCCGTCGTACGAACTCAGCTACCAGCACGGCGTGAGCAACATCGTGTCGGCTCTGGCCGCAGGTGACGCTTCGGCCGGGGTGCTGCTGCGCCCGGTGAGCGTCGCCGAGATCCGCCGCACCGCCGACGAGGGCCTGCTGATGCCCCCGAAGAGCACGTTCTTCACACCAAAACTGCGCACCGGTTTGGTCGTTCGTCCGCTCAACGTATAGCTGAGCGGACGAGCAACTCGTCTGTTTGCTACGCCTCTAGGCGATGGTGATTGCCTTGTCGAGGTACACATCCTGAATTGCGTTGAGCAATTGAACGCCTTCAGCCATCGGACGCTGGAACGCCTTGCGACCCGAGATCAGGCCCTGGCCGCCGCCGCGCTTGTTGATCACTGCGGTGCGAACTGCAGCCGCAAGATCGCCTGCACCCTTGCTTTCTCCACCGCTGTTGATCAGACCGATACGACCCATGTAGCAGTTCGCTACCTGCCAACGGGTCAGATCGATCGGGTGATCGGTGGTGAGCTTGTCGTACACCAAGGCGTTGGTCTTGCCGTATCCGGCGAGTGCGTTGTAGCCACCATTGTTCTCAGGCAGTTTCTGCTTGATGATGTCGGCCTCAATGGTCACACCAATGTGGTTGGCCTGCGCCGTCAGGTCTGCGGCCGAGTGGTAATCGACGCCATCCTTTTTGAATCCGTTGTTACGCAGGTAGCACCACAGCACCGTGAACATGCCGAGGTCGTGAGCCTGCTTAAACGCCTTCGCCACTTCTTGGATCTGCCGTGTCGACTGTTCGGAGCCAAAGTAGATGGTGGCCCCAACGCCGCTGGCGCCGAGGTCATATGCCTGCTGCACCGACCCAAACATCACTTGATCAAACGCGTTCGGGTAGGTCATCAACTCGTTGTGGTTGATCTTCACGATGAACGGAATGCGATGGACATACCGACGGCTCACCGAGCCCAGCACACCAAAGGTTGTCGCAACAGCATTGCAGCCACCCTCGATGGCGAGCTCAACAATGTTGGCCGGATCCATGTAGATCGGATTTGGTGCAAACGAGGCCGCCGCCGAATGCTCAATGCCTTGATCAACGGGCAAGATCGAGACATATCCGGTATTTGCCAAGCGCCCATGGTTATAGAGCGAGCCAAGATTTCTCAGCACTTGCGGGGATCGGTCGGTGGGCACCATCATCCGATCAATGAAGTCAGGCCCCGGAGCATGAATCTGCTCCTTGGTGATGCCTGAACATGTGTGGTTCAACAGTGTCTCAGCGTCGTTGCCGAGCAGTGCTTGAAGATCCACGGTGCTGTCTCCCTGAGTTTCATCGGTCGCGACCACCATTGGCCGCGCACGAGACCGAGCGTAGCCCGTCGAGTAGGTCTGCACCCATGGCGACGCTGATCCACTTACGCCTCGCTGAGGCCGCGCGCTTGTCGCCGACCTTACCCAACAGCTCTACAACCACCTCGGTGCGGCTCTGAGTGCTCGCACCAGCTCGGTAGAACCGGCGCCGCACCGTGCCGACAACAGCCACTTCGTCACCGGCGACGAACGCCGCAGCCGACTTCGGCGGATCGAACCACACCAACGGCACCGAATTGGCCACCTCATTCACACGGGTCGTCAACTCACAGTTCATCAGCACCGAACCCGACTCGAGCTCTCGAACCACAGGGTCGCTCGACAAGTGACCTGAAAGTACGACAATGTTCATCTCAACCTCCGCCCTGGCCATGCGGCAAATCCGCACAGCGCCTTTTCATGACTGAAGGGGGAAGCCGACACCTTCGACCGTACGCCGAGGGTGTCACACAGTAATCCGGCTAGCGCCGGCCAAGCATTGCGAGGCGATCGCTCACGTCGGCGTAGCGAGGATCTATTGCCGCCACACGCTTGAAGAAGTTGCGTGCCTTCACTACGTCACCTGAGCGGTCGTACAGGTCGGCAATCACGTACCACTGCTTGAGGTGGTAGTCACGAACTCGTTTTGGAGCATCAGCAACGCGGATCAGCAACTTGATTGCTCCAGCGATGTCGCCCTGATCAGCCAGAGAGCCTGCAGCGACGATGCGACCCTCTGCCATCACCGATGGCGCCGGCGAAGTGTTACGAATCTCGTGCCACAACTCGTCGACCTCGTGGTAGCGACGAAGAGCGCGGTAACAATCAGCAAGCACAGGGAGCTGCTCTGGTGACGGATGCAAACGACGCGCCTGCTCAAGTTCGGCAGCTGCCTTACGCCACTCGCCGAGCCGATACAGCGCAATACCTGCCACCTCGTGGCCAGCGCCCACATTCGGCAGGTTCTTCAACACAGACTGCACCATGCGCAACGCATCGGTGTAGCGATCGCGCTCGAGGGCCTCAGTAGCCGCCGCGAGCCGCTCCATGTAGCGAGCCGACGTCTTTGCGTCGCTCTCACGCTCGATCTCAGCCACCCAAGACGGCTCCAACCGGGTCGGATCGCCCATTCGGCGCTCACGAACCTCTTCAGATGTCTCAGTGCGTTCCCCACCGCGAGCTCGGGCCGTGGCCTCGCGAGCAAGCTCGCGAACCGAACCTTGGTCTTCCCATTGTTCTGGCTCCCAGCGATCGACCTCGGCCTCGTCACGATCGAGAGGCGCTTCATCACGTGCTGCGTCGCGCCGGGCGTTCACTTCAGAAGAGCGACGTTCTGCCGCCGTTTGAGGCCGAGCCGGCGCGTATTCGCCTCCGCGCCCGCCTCGAGAATCTGGACGAGGTCCCCCACGACCTGCTGGACGACTGCCGCCGCCGCTGCCGCCGCCGAAGCCACCTGTACGGCCGGCACCCGCTCCTCGTGGTGCACCGTCGCGGCCACCTTGATCTCGGCCGCCGCTTCCGTAGCGACTCGAAGCGCTAGCGAGCCGGCGCATTACTGCCTGGCTCTCGACCAGCGCCGTAGCGGCCTTCAGACGAGCGTGGCGCTCCAGTAGAGCGATCGCTACCGTATCCGCCACCCGAACGAGGCTGGCCCGCACGACCCGTTGACCGAGGTCCGCCGCCGTCGCCGCGCAACCTATCGTTGCGACGGGTGGCCTCATCTCCCTCTCGTCCACCAGGCTCAGTAGAGTCGGGACGGGGTCCACGACCGGAAGAGATAAACCCGGAGGAAGACGGACGTGGGCGGGGGTGAGGGCTATTTGGCATGGCCAGCAAGCCTACGGGGAGAAAGACCGAAAAACGCCAAATACCCCCGGGGTTAACCGGGGGTATTTGATTTCGAAATTCGGCGGCGACCTACTCTCCCAGGGGGTCTACCCCCAAGTACCATCGGCGCTGGCAGTCTTAACTTCCGTGTTCGGGATGGGAACGGGTGTGACCCTGCCGCTATGGCCACCGAAATCTTGTGTCAATGAGTCGCGTTAGCGACCTCAAGGACTCCAGAGCAAGCACGAGCTTATTTGTTCATAAACCAAGCCCTCGGCCGATTAGTACCGGTCGGCTAAACACGTTACCGTGCTTACACCTCCGGCCTATCAACGTGGTGGTCTCGCCACGGGCCTTACTGCATTAACTGCATGGGTGAACTCATCTTGGAACGGGCTTCCCGCTTAGATGCTTTCAGCGGTTATCCCTTCCGGAGGTG
>JAPKZR010000058.1 GCA_026393695.1 Actinomycetota bacterium | reverse complement strand
TTGTAGCCCTCGCTCTCGCAACGATGCTCGGCAGCGTTGCGGCCACGTCCACAGCAGCCAGCGCATCGAAGAATTCGAAGCCAGTCGTTCGTAACGATGCACTCGCGCCCATTGCCGTTCAGGCGCTCTCCGACATTCAAGATGTCGCGGCATCGAGCCTGTGGGACACAACAGCAGACACTGTGGCGCCCAGCACCGAAGCGGTCACTCGTGATCGATACGTCAGTGCTCGAGATGCAATCGCCACCGAGGTCGCTGGTCGTCTCGGTATCGAGCCGTCACGCATGATCGAAGCGTGGGCCAACGCCGACTTCGCGCATCAGACAGCCTTGATGGCAGCGATGTCGCAACTTGGTGTGCGCTACCGTCGCAACACCAGCGCCCCTGGTGTTGGGTTCGATTGTTCCGGCCTCACTGCGTATGCATGGAGCGTTGCTGGCACAGAGATTGCGCACCAGTCGCGGTCGCAGATTCGTAATGCTTCGCCGCTCACGATTGATACGGCTCAGGCCGGTGACCTCGTGTACTACCCGGGTCACATCAGCATGTACCTCGGCGTCGACAAAGCCATCGTGCACGCGCCGTTCACCGGTCGCACCGTTGAGGTCGCCCTCATCGGCAAGCGTCGTTCACTTCGCTTCGCCGATCCTGTTGGCTGATGCTTCACTGAGCGCTGTGAATCGCTCCCGACCCGTCACGTAATGACGGAGTCTTTCGTCCGGTACGACGGGCAATAATCTCGGCGCAGATCGAGATTGCCGTTTCTTCTGGTGTTCGGGCGCCGATGTCGAGCCCAATCGGCGACATCAGCCGATCGATCTCGTTTGGGTCGGTGAGCCCGGCCTCGGTGAGCCGCTCCATTCGCTTTGCATGAGTTGTGCGACTGCCCATCACGCCGATGTATCCAACGCGAGTGGTGAGTGCGCCCATCACCGCTGGCACATCGAACTTTGGGTCGTGGGTGAGCACACATACGGCATCGCGTGGGCCCAGCTCAGCGCCTCGCTCGACGAACACCGGCATGGGCCACGACACCATCACTTCGTCGGCCATTGGGAATCGGCGACGGGTAGCGAAGACCTCACGTGCGTCGCAGACGAGCACGCGGTAGCCAAGTACTTTGGCAACCTTGGCCAGCGCGGCGGTGAAATCGACGGCTCCGAAGATCCACAGTTGGGGCGCTGCAGCAAAGCTCTCGACGAAGACGCTGACCGTGTCGGTATCGATGAGATCTTCGGGGGTTGTTTGACCCTGCGGTCCGTAGTGGCGAACTCCGCTGCGCCCGGCCTCGAGTTCGGCAAGTGAATCGCGGGTGACGATGCGATCGAGTTCGGGGTTGCCGAGTGTGCCGCGTGAAGCGCGGTCGGGGGCAATCAGCAGCTTTGCGCCGATGTTCGGGCCATCGATGATCGTGCACAGGCCAGTGGGCTGATCGGCGCGGATGCGGTCGCGCAACTCTTCGTAGAGGGACGGTGTGTCGGTCATGGCGCTACCAATTGAGGGGTTCGATGAAGAGATGAATGATGCCGCCACAGGTGAGCCCCACGGCAAAGGCTTCGTCGTCGCTGTAACCAAACGTAACCATGCGCGGCTCCATGTCGCCGTGCAATATCGCCAATGCCTCGCCGACCACAGCGCCTTCGACGCAGCCACCGCTGACTGAGCCAGCGACTTCGCCGTCCTCGTTCACCGCCATGCTGGCGCCAGGATCGCGTGGTCCGGAGCCTTCGATGTTCACGACCCGCGCCACAGCGATGCGTCGATTGTTGAGCCGCCAGCGCTCGATGTCGTCGAGAATCTCACGCATGGTTGGCCCTTTCGGTTGAGCCCGAGATGACCCGAGCGAGTTCTTCCATGGCGGCCAATGAGTGACCCTCCACGAAGTGATCAACATAGGGCAGAGCCGCGGCCATACCTCGCGCTAGGGGCGCGTAGCCGGGTGTCACTTTGAGCGGATTGACCCACACCAAGCTGTGAGTAATGCGTTGAAGCCGCTGCATTTGCTCGGCGAGCAACTGTGGCTCGCCGCGGTCCCAACCATCGCTGAGCACAACCACAATCGCACCGCGGGCCATGCCTCGCACGCCCCATTCGTCGTTGAAGAGCCGCAGACATTCGCCAAGGCGGGTGCCGCCGCTCCAGTCGGTGACGCGGTTGCTGGCCAACATGAGAGCCTTGTCGGGATCGCGGCTGCTGAGCTCTTTGGTGACGCGGGTGAGGCGGGTGCCCAGCGCAAATGCCTCAACGCGTTGGCGGCCAGCCACGGCGGCCTGTACGAACCGTAAGAGTGCCCGCGCGTAGGGCTCCATTGAGCCGCTGACATCGAGCAGCAACACGAGTCGGCGCATTCGTTCGCCGGGCTCGCGGTAGTACCGGCGCACCGGTTCGCCACCAGATCGCAGCGAAGCGCGAACCGTGCGACGAAGGTCGGGCCGGTGACGTTGCCGTTTCGACGCAGACAGCCGCAGCGATTGGCGTGGTGGACCCACAAAGCGCAGACGACTCATCAACTGCTGAGCCATCTGCAGTTCGTCGTTGCTGTACGCGCCAAAGTCCTTACGGCGCAATACCTCAATGGCGCTGAAGCGGAGGTGAATAGTGGGGTCGTCGTTGGCGTCGGCCGCGGTTGCTTGGTCGTCGTCGTCGGGCGGATCGTCGTCGTCCATTTCGATGCTGATGTGTTGTGGTTCGCTCTCGGCTTCTTCGGTTGAGTCGCCATTGCGGGCTTCCCAGAACACGGCAAAGGCGCGATCGAACAACGCCAGATCCTCGGGGCGGCGAACCAAGGTTGCCCGTGCCGCCCAATAGACCGAATTGCGTTCGTTGATGCCGAGCGCACCGAGCGCTTCGGTGAAAGTGAGCACGCAGCCAATGGGCACGCTGAGCCCGAGGCCGCGCAGCAGCCTCGCGAAAGCGGTAGCCATACGCTGAGCGGCACCCTCGCTGGGTGCCGGACCGTTATGCGCTACGGGAGGTGCGAACGCGGCCATTAGCCGGGTTGCGAGCCTCGCTCGAAGGCGTGCTTCACCATGTCGGCGATGCCGTGCAGTTGAACTCGCTCGACGTCTTCTCGATACTTCAGCACGGCGCCAAGAGTGCTCTTCACCGACGACTCGGAGAGTTCGCTGACACCGAGTCGTCCAAGTGCTGTGGCCCAGTCGATGGTTTCGGCGACACCCGGCGGCTTGAACAGGTTGAGGCCGCGCATAGTCTCGACAGCGGCGGCTACCTGACGCGCAAGCATCTGGCTGACGCCGGGCACGCGGAGTCGAACGATCTGAACCTCGCGCTCAAAACCGGGATGCTCGATCCAGTGGTAGAGACAGCGACGCTTGAGTGCGTCGTGCACGTCGCGAGTGCGGTTGCTCGTGAGAATCACGATTGGCGGACGCTCGGCGCGAAAGACGCCAAGCTCGGGCACGGTGATCTGAAAGTCGCTGAGCACTTCGAGCAGGTACGCCTCGAACTCGTCGTCGGCGCGATCGATCTCGTCGATGAGCAACACAGGCGGTGGGCCAGCTACGGGGCTGATTGCCCGCAGCAGTGCGCGTTTCAGCAAGAAGCGTTCGTTGTAGAGCTGACCCTCGAGCGCTGCGGTGCCCGCACCACGGGCTTCGCCGCTTGCTTCGGCTGCACGCAGGTGCAACAGCTGGCGGCTGTAGTCCCAGTCGTAGACGGCCTGACTGGCATCGATACCTTCGTAACACTGCAGGCGAATCAACTCGCCACCGGTCCAGCGGCTGAGCACCTTGGCCACTTCGGTCTTACCGACGCCAGCTTCGCCTTCGAGGAGCAGTGGCCGGCGCAGCGCGAGCGCAAGGAAGATGGCGGTAGTGAGACCCTCGTCGGCGAGGTAGTCATGCGAGGCCAGCGCGGCTGACACATCGTTGACGGTGAGGTTTGGCGGCAGCATCGGGGCAAGGCTAATTGGCCGGGAGTACACGAACCCCACTCGGATCGGCGAAGATCATTGGGTGAGCGCAACGTGGCGGGCCGCAACACAGAGTTGGACCATCACCCTTTGGAGCGCGAGTGCCGTTTCGGTGCGCCTGTTGGTGATCGACCGAGACGATTCATTCGGTGTCGTGCGCGACGAAATGATGGTTCGTAACGGCGATGTGTGGAGTACCACCGTGGCTGCCGCAGACATCGGCACTGCCGATCTCTACGGATTTCGCGTCGAGGGGCACGGTCATCGCTTCGATTCGGCAAAGGTGTTGCTCGATCCCGATGCGACCCAAGTGTGGTTTCCGCCTGATCATGATCGCGACATCGCCGCCGTACACGGTGCTGACACGCTGGGTCGAAGTCCGCTGGCGGTGTTACGCCGCGAGGTGCCGCGTGCAGCGTTGGCTCCTGGGCCGCGACATGCGTGGAGCGATCTTGTTGTGTACGAGTTGCACGTGCGTGGCGCTACGCAATTGGCGCAGCACGTGCCCCACGAACTGCGCGGCACGTTTGCGGGGTTGCGGCATCACGCCGCCTATCTCGCGCTGTTGGGCGTGACAGCGGTTGAGTTGCTGCCGGTACACCAATGCGATCCGCTCGAGGGCAGCTATTGGGGGTACATGCCGTTGGCCTGGAGCGCGCTGCATCACGCATACGTTGCCGGCGACGACCCCGAAGGCGAGTTCGTCGAAATGGTTCAGGCCTTTCACGATGTGGGCATCGAGGTCTTGCTCGATGTGGTCTACAACCACACCACTGAAGAGGATGAGTTCGGCCCCACGTATCACCTACGCGGCATCGACGATGCCGCGTATTACGTGGTCGATTCGAGCGCGAGCTACTACGACGCAGCTGGCTGCGGAAACGTTGTGCGAGCCGCGCATCCCGCTGCTGCCGGGCTCATCATGGCCTCGCTTCGTCGCTACGCCGACCTTGGGGTCGATGGCTTTCGTTTCGACCTCGGCTCGTTGTTGGGTCGCGATTTCGATGGCATCACCCAACAACGCAGCTCGCTCATCGATGAGATCACAACGTTTGCTGCGATGCGCGGGCTTCGTCTGATCACCGAGCCGTGGGACCTCGGTGCGTATCAACTTGGCGATGGCTTTCCGGGTCAGACCTGGTCGCAGTGGAATGGTCAGTTTCGCGACGACGTGCGCTCGTACATCCGCGGTGAAGAAGGATTTGTTGGCCGCATCGCCCAACGGTTGCGGGGCAGTCCCGATCTGTTCGGTGCCGACGCGCATCGCAGCATCAACTTTGTAACAGCGCACGATGGCTTCACGCTCTACGACCTCGTGAGCTACGACCGTAAACACAACGACGCCAACGGCCATGACAACACCGATGGCACCGACGACAATCGATCATGGAACTGCGGGCATGAAGGTGACGATGTCAGTGCGTTGTCGTTCGAACACGTACATTCGCTGCGCGCACTGCAGATGCGCAATTTGCTGTGCTTGCTGATGTTGTCGCGAGGCGTTCCGATGCTGCTTGCTGGCGATGAGTTTGCCCACACGCAGCACGGCAACAACAACGCCTACAACCAAGACAATCCAGTGTCATGGCTCGACTGGCAACGCGCCGCAAGGCACGGAGATATCGCCGACTTCGTGCGTGCACTCATCGCGCTCAGGTCTCATGGCAGCGACAGCGAAGTTACCTGTTTCGGAGTAGATGGCGACCCAGATTTCTCGTACGAGTCGCACTCAATAGCGTGGCAGTGGGGATCGCTGTATGTGATGAGTAACGCGTGGTGGGAGCCGCTCACGTTTGCGGTGCAGGCAACCGGTGACTATGAGGTGGCGTTGGCGAGCTGTGTCGAACCGGTGAGCATCGCCGACGGTCGTGTGACGGTGCCCGCTCGGTGCACTGTGGTGTTGCTAGCTGTCGAAGCCCAGGCCTGAGCGGTCGAGAGTTCGTAGCCACAGATTGCGTTTGCCGGTGGCGTCTTCTCGGTTGAGCGACCAGCGGGTTGCCTGAATTCCTGCAAAGCGAAATGGCTCGGGCGGAAACGGCAACGGTTTGTCTTTGACGAATGCCGTTTGCGTGGCCTTGCTGCGTTTGCCATCGAGCAGGTCGAGCATGACTTCGGCGCCAAAGCGAGTAGCGGCAACACCGAGACCGGTGTAGCCGAGTGCGTAGACAACTCGGCCGCCCATCGCTCCGCCGAAGAACACACAAAAGCGACTGCACGTGTCGATGACGCCGCCCCATGCATGGCTGAACTTCACGCCCTCGAGTTGCGGGAACGTAGTGAAGAAATGCTTCGACAACTTGGCCCAGGTTTCGGGTCGGCTCTCGAGCTCAGAGTCGATCTTGCCGCGCCAGTAATAGATCACGTCGTAGCCGCCCCACAGGATTCGGTTGTCCTCGGTGAGTCGGTAGTAGTGGAACTGGTTCGAGATGTCGCTGAGTCCTTGACGGTTGGTCCAACCAATGTCGGCCAACTGTGCGGGTGTGAGCGGCTCGGTGACCATGCAGTAGTCGTAGACCGGAACCATGTAATGGTTCAGCCGCTTGAGCAGTGGCTTGAACGCGTTTGTTGCAAGAGCAACTTTGCCAGCGCGCACTGCGCCGAGCGGCGTGCGCACGATGACACCCACGCCGTCTTTGTCGATAGAGATCGCTTTGGTGTCTTCGTAAATGGTGACGCCAAGCGACTCGGCTGCGGCCTTGAGACCCCACACAAGTCGGGCTGGGTCGATAATGGCCGCGCGATCTTTGCGCCACAGGCCACCCGTGTAGGTAGGGGAGTTGACCTCGCGGCGCATTGCTGCGCTGTCGAGCAGCTCGACTTTTTGACCCAGCGAGCGGAGCTGTTGGTAATCGTCGCGGAGTTCATCGAAGTACGACTCGCTGTGCGACGTAGTGGCGACGTCGATGACGCCGGTGCGCTCGTAGTCGCAGTCGATGTTGTACCGCTTGATGGCGGCTTCGATCTCGTTGAGGTTCTGCAGTCCGAGTTCTTCGAGCACATCGAGTTCGTCGGGAAACCGAGCCTGGCCATTGGCGATGCCATGAGTGAGGCTGCTCTCCATGAAACCGCCATTGCGCCCGCTGGCTGCTGAGCCGATCTCGTGCGCATCAATCAGGATCACGTTGCGCGATGGATCTCGCTCTTTGGCGATGATGGCTGTCCAGAGGCCTGCGTAGCCACCGCCAACGATGCACAGGTCGCAGCTGACCGTGCGCACGAGCGTGACATTTGAGTCGGGTTCATCGACGTCTTCGTACCAGTAGGGATACGGGTCAGCGTCGGCAATTGCGTCGAGATGGAACTCGTCGATCGCATCGTCGTCCATGGTTACACCACCTTGTGGGTGTCACCTTAGTAGGTCGCAGACTACGGTCGTCCGCATGGACATGGGCATTTCGGGTAAACGAGCGGCTGTCGCCGGCGGGTCATCTGGGTTGGGTTTGGCTACCGCCAAGGCACTGGCTGCCGAGGGCGCACAGGTAGTCATTTGCGGGCGCGATGCAGACCGCCTCGAGGCGGCGGCGCTCGCGGTAGGGCACGGCTGTATTCCCGTGGTGTGCGATGTGGGCTCGGCCGAGGGCGGCGCAGCGTTCGTGGAAGCGGCGATCAACGCACTCGGTGGGGTCGACATCTTGGTTGCTAACGCTGGTGGCCCGCCGCCAGGAACATTTGCGTCTACTCCGGTCGACCTCTATCAGGTCGGCCTCGACTTGAATCTGCTCAGCGTTGTCGGCATGTGCAAAGCAGCGATACCCGCGATGCAAGAACGCAAGTGGGGCCGCATCGTTGCCATTACGTCGGTTGCGGTTCGTCAACCCATGGCGAATCTGATCCTGTCGAATACAGCGCGGTCTGGCGTCACTGGATTCTTGAAGACAGTCGCGCGTGAAGTTGCTCACGATGGTGTCACCGTGAACACGGTGCAGCCGGGCATGCACCTCACCGGCCGCATTACTCAGCTCTACGGAGCTGCCCCCGATGCTTCAGCAATGGGCATCCCTGCAGGGGTCATGGGGGACCCCGACGACTTCGGTCATGTGGTCACGTTCTTGTGCAGCGACCACGCGAAGTTCGTCACTGGCGTGCAGATGCACGTAGACGGCGGCGCCTATGGTGGTCTGCTGTGATCACCCATGTCGTTTCATTCCGTTGGAAGCCAGAGACCACCGCCGAGCAGATCGCGCTGATCAAGCAGGCACTCGACACGCTGCCAGCGGCCATCGCCGACATCGTCTCGTACCAGTGCGGCCCCGATGTAGGCGCTCACGGTGCCGCCAACTTCGACTTTGCAATCGTGGCCACGTTCGAGAACATCGACGGATGGCGAACCTACGACGCTCATCCCGAGCATGATCGCGTGCGCTCAGAAACCGTGCGACCATGGATCGCCGAGCGCGCAGCGGTTCAGTTCGAGAGCTAATTGGTAGTTGCTCGGCGCACCCTTTGGGTTCATACTGAACGCAGAGACCGATCTCGCGATCGGCAGTGTGGAGGTTGTTGTGAGCAATGGCCTGATTTCTCGAAGCGCACGACGATCGTTGCTGTCGCCGATAGTGCTGTTGGCGTTTGGGTGGGCTGGCGCTGGATGCGGTTCGTCATCCACGCCGTTGAGCTCGGCCGATGCAACGACCACATTGAGCGTGCCCGATGTATCGACAACGTTGCCCGATTTCGTTGGTGGATCTACCGATCCGGTGATGGTTCCGGCCACCGGATGCTGTGCGGCCGGGCCCACGGTGCTGCTGCGCACTCAAAGCATTGAGCAGCGCGGCGATTACTACCGCATCGTGTTCGAATTCTCGGCGCCTGTG
>JAPKZR010000166.1 GCA_026393695.1 Actinomycetota bacterium | reverse complement strand
TGTGCAGTGGCTCACCGCTGGTGCCGGCATTGTGCATTCTGAAATGTTTCCGCTGCTCGATACCGAGCAGCCCAACACTGCAGAGTTGTTTCAGATCTGGGTGAACCTGCCCAAGGTCGACAAGATGGCTGAGCCGTATTTCTCGATGTTGTGGGACAACGCGATTCCTCGGGTAGTGAGCGCCAACGACACCGGTGCTGTCGCCGAGGTCACGGTGTTAGCCGGTCAACTCAGTGGCCGCACTCCGCCGTCGCCGCCACCAAACTCGTGGGCCTCGCGTGCTGATGCCGACGTCGCGATTTGGCATATCCGCCTGGAGCCCGGCGCTTCGTGGACCATGCCTGCTGCAACCGGAGCCAGCACCGTGCGAACGATCTATGTGTTCGGCGATTCGGCGCTCACGTTCGATGGAGTCGACCTCGCGGCGTCAACGGGTGCCTTGGTGCGCTGCGATATCGATGTTGCGATCAGCAGCGAGTATGGCACCGAGGTGCTGGTGCTGCAGGGCCGCCCAATTGGCGAATCCGTTGCCCAGCATGGTCCGTTCGTCATGAACGATCGCGCCGGAATCGAACAGGCGTTTACCGATTATCAGCGCACGGGCTTTGGAGGTTGGCCGTGGCCAGCCGATGGTCCGGTGCACGGCACAGATCAGCAGCGTTTCGCTCGGCGGCCCGACGGAACACTCGAGCAGCCCACACTGGCTTAGCTCAGGTCGAACCAGACCGTCTTCTTCTCGACGTATTGGTCGTAGGCGTAGATCGACTTGTCGCGGCCGCCAAAGCCACTTTGCTTGAAGCCACCAAACGGCGTGGTGATGTCACCCTCGCTGTAGCTGTTCACCGACACCGTGCCCGCCTGCAAACGACGAGCGATTGTGTGCGCACGAGTGACATCGCGCGTGAACAGGCTGGCCTGCAAACCATATGAGGTGTCGTTGGCAACGCGGATGGCTTCCTCGTCGTCGTCGACAGCGATCACTGCCATCACGGGACCAAAGATTTCTTCTTGAGCAATCACCATGTCGGGGGTGACGTTGTCGAAGATGGTTGGCGCCACAAAGTATCCGCCAGCGTTTGCGCCAATGGCTCCTTCGAATGCCAAGGTTGCCCCGCCTTCGATGCCGGTGCGGATGTAGCCGCGCACCTTGTCGTATTGCTCTTCGGAGATGAGCGAACCGAGCAGGTTGTCGGGATCGTACGGATTGCCGGTGGTCCAGTTGCGGGTCTCGGCGATGACGTGCTCGAGCAGTTCGTCTTTCATGTTGCGAGACACGATGAGACGTGAGTTGGCGGTGCAGTTCTGGCCCATGTTCCAAAATGCTGCGTTCACGGCGTGGCGGGCCACGGCTTCGAGGTCGCCTGCGTCGCTGAGCACCACGCATGGGTTCTTGCCGCCGCACTCGAGCACGGTGCGCTTGAGGTTGGTGTCGGCCGAGTAGCGCAGGAACATGCGGCCAACTTCGGTGCTGCCGGTGAATGAAACAGCCCCGATGCCGTGGTGCATGCCGATGGATTGGCCAGCGGTTTCTCCGAGGCCAGGCAGCACGCTGAACACGCCGTCGGGCACGCCGGCTTCGGCCGCCAGAGCGGCGATGCGTAGGGCAGTCATGCTGGTCTGCTCGGCAGGCTTCACGATGACACTCGACCCCACAGCAAGCGCCGGGCCGATCTTCCAGCCCAACATCATCAGCGGGAAGTTCCACGGCAACACAACAGCGACCACCGGGATTGGTTCGCGCACAATGATGCCCAACGCTTGGCCGCCCGATGGCGACGACTGGTCGTAGATCTTGTCGATGCCTTCGGCGAACCATTCGATGCAGCGCGCTGTCTCGGGCACATCGATATTCAGGCAGTCGCGAATTGGTTTGCCGCTCTCAAGGCTTTCGAGCACTGCGAGGTCGACGCGGTCGCGATCGATGAGCTGCGCCAGACGCTTGAGCACGGCCTTGCGCTCGTTGGGGTGGCACTGCGACCACACGCCCGAGTCGAACGTGTGGCGCGCGCTGCGAACCGCGAGGTCTACATCGGCGGCATCGCAGCTGGCGATATTGGCGATGACCGAACGATCGGCGGGATTGATGGTTTCGAAGGTCTTACCCGACGCGCTGTTTGTGAACTGACCGCCGATGAACGCTTGCGAAGGGCGGCTG
>JAPKZR010000151.1 GCA_026393695.1 Actinomycetota bacterium | reverse complement strand
CGGTTCCTGGCCAGACCACCGTTCCTGGTGCCACCACGGTTCCCGGCGCAACCACTGTTCCTGACGCCTCGTCAACAACAGTTGCGGCCGGCTCAGCAGCCAGCACCACCACAGCGGCTGTCGCCACCTCAACCACCGGCGGCTGATGCGCGCGGTCGTACTCGTTGGGGGCTTTGGTACTCGGCTTCGGCCGCTCACCCTCAGCGTCCCCAAGCCGATGTTGCCCGTGGGCCACGTCGCCATCATCGAGCGTCTGATTGAGAACTTGGTCAGGGGTGGGGTCACCGATGTCACCCTGGCTCTTGGCTTCCGGCCAGAGCCGTTCATGCAGGCATTCCCCAACGGCACGTGCGCCGGCGCCACGTTGACCTACGCGGTAGAGCCAGAGCCACTCGACACCGGCGGGGCAATTCGTTTCGCTGCGTTGTTCGCTGGCATCGACAGCACGTTCGTTGTGGCCAACGGAGATGTTCTCACCGATCTCGATGTTGGTGCGCTGGTGCATTTTCACCGCAGCTCCGGCGCTGAAGCCACGCTGCATCTCACGCCGGTCGAAGACCCCTCGGCGTTCGGTGTCGTCGACCAAGAGTCGTCAGGCCTTGTGCGTCGGTTCATCGAAAAGCCACCGCCCGGCACATCGCCGAGCAATCTCATCAACGCCGGCACGTACGTGTTCGAGCCATCGGTGATTGCCCGCATCCCCGACGGGCGCAAAGTTTCGGTCGAGCGCGAGATCTTCCCAGCGTTGGTTGCTGACCAAACGCTGTGGGCACTGGCCACCAACGACTACTGGATCGATACGGGCCAACCCGATCTCTACCTCAAGGCCAACCTCGATGTCATTACTCGGCTGCGAGCCGAACATAGTTGGGCGCATGGGGTTGCCGAGGGTGCGGTCATTGGCACTGGCGTAGCACTCTCCGACACGGTGGTCGCCGACGGCGCCTCTATCGGCGATGGAGCCGATGTCAGCGATTCGGTGCTGCTCGCTGGCGCATCAGTTGGGCCCGGCGCGCACGTGCGTCACAGCGTTGTGATGGGTCATATCGGGGCCAGGGCCGTGATCTCGAATTGCGTCATCGGCGCAGGCGTCGAGATTGCCGACGGATCCCACCACACCGACGAGCGGATTCCTGCACCTAGTGCATAGCGGTGCGCCGGCCGGCTTGGCATCATGACAACCATGAACGCAATGGTCGTTGGCGGCGCAGGATTTCTCGGGTCGCATCTTGTCGATCGTTTGCTCGCCGAGGGCATTGCCACCGATGTCATCGATGACCTTTCTACGGGTTCGTTGGGCAACCTTGCCGACGCTCGCCACGCAGGCGGCTCACTGAAGATTCATACGCTCGATGTGCGCGCCGCAGAGTTCGCCACATTGGTCAGCATGCGCCGACCCGAGGTCATCTATCACCTCGCCGTGCTCACCCCCGCGAACGCCCAACACGAGACCGACGGTGGTGCAGTGGCCGGAGTCCTGGCGGTACTCGAGGCTGCTCGGATGCATGGCGTCACCAAGGTGGTCGTCGCGTTGCCGGCTGGCGATCTCTATGGCGAGGTGCCAGCGCGCGAGTTGCCGGTGAAAGAAGGCCGAGCCTTCGAGTCGTCCAGCGTGGCTGGCGTGCTGGCCCGTACGGTCACCGATTTGATGTTGGTGTATCGGGACCAATACGCGATCGAGTTCACGGTGCTCGGGACCAATACGCGATCGAGTTCACGGTGCTGGCGATGACCTCGGTGTACGGACCACGCCAGCGCCCCAGCGATGGCGTTGTGGCGTCTTTCGTTGCAGCGCACGTTGCTGGCGAGGCGTTGGTGGTTCACGGCGATGGTCGACAGACGCGTGATCTCATGTATGTCGACGATGCCGTCGATGCGTTGTTGCGCGCTGGGCAGCGTGGCGGTGGCCTTGTGATCAACATTGGCACTGGCGTGCAGACGGCGGTCCGTGATCTTGCCGCGGTGCTGCAACTTGATCCGGCACTCGTGCATCAAGGTCGGCGTCATGGCGACCTCACTCGGGTCTGCGTGTCGCCAACACGGGCGCGAATTCATCTGCAGTGGTCTCCATGGACTCAGCTTGCCGATGGAGTGCAGGCAACGCTGGCTCACGCCAGCGCTGCCGCTGCCGAATAGTCCTAGAGGTTGATCCCCACCGCGGCCAACGCGGTTCGGGCCAGTGCGGCCGAGATCTCGGGTGTGCTCATCACCGACGGCACCACCACGGCGCGCATGCCCGCTGCTTCCACGAGCGGAGCGAGGTGTGCGTCGACCGGATCGATCACGAGCACCGAGGCGATCGGTGCGTAGAGCCGAGCGACCCCAACCACCGATGGCTCGTGGCCGAGCTCAAGCATCATCCGATCGGCGGGCCCCTTGAGTGCAGCGCCACCAACGATTGGCGAGATCGCCACCACCTGCTCGCGGCGAGCGGCGAGCGATGTATCCATCCCGGCAAGGGCTCGCAGGGGCCCGATCGACACGAGTGGGTTCGACGGCGCGATCACGATGGCTTTGGCGTCATGCAGCGTTTGTGCTGCCGTGCTTGAGAGCGAAGCCTGCTGCGCGCCTTCGAAACGAAGATTGCTTACCGGCACACCATGCTGGCGTTGAACGAAGTACTCCTGGAAGCTGATGTCACCTTCGTCGACAACGGTAACCACGGTGGACACGCGCTGGTCGGTCATCGGCATCAGCCGTACCTGCACACCGAACGCACGGGCGATCTCATCGGTTACTTCGGTCAGGGTGGCGCCTTCATCGAGTCGTGCTGTTCGGTAGAAGTGGGTGGCGAGATCTTGGTCGCCGAGATTGAACCACGTTGGGGCAGCGCTTGAGCCGGCTGGACGCACGGGCACAAAACGAGCAAGCGCCTGCATTGCTCGCCATGACTCGTTGCTGAGTCCCCAACCGCGTTCGGGATCGATAGCTCCGCCAACGGTGTAGGTGACCGTGTCGAGATCGGGACAGATGTAGAGGCCGTGCATCACGGTGTCGTCGCCCGTATTGACGACGGCGGCGATTTCATCGGCTGGCATCACCAGCATCAGCGCGCGAATAAACCGGGCAGCTCCAACACCACCAGCGAGTACAGCAATCATCAGTTCCCCTCCTGAGCAACACGACGGTAGACGTCGGCCAAACGATTGGCCGTGTTGTTCCACGAGAAATGGTGCAAACGCTGTTTGCCGAACTCGATGAGGTTCGAACGCAGCGCCGAGTCGGTGAGCGTGCGCTGCATTGCCTCGGCCAGAGCGCTGATGTCGTGAGCGGGTACGAGCATCGCGGCGGCGCCTGCGATCTCGGGGATCGAGCCCGCAGTAGAGGCGACTACCGGAAGGTTGTGTCCCATCGCCTCAAGCAGCGGGAACCCAAAGCCTTCGTCGAGCGACGGGTAGGCGAGCAGTTGAGCGTGACGCAGTAGCCAGTGCTTGGCGGCTTCGTCGATACGTCCGGTGAAGAGCACGCGTGCGCGCGCCGATGCATCGAGCGCATCGATTGCAGTGTTGATCGCTCCGCGGTCGTCGCCATCGGTGCCAGCGAGAGCGAGTCGCAGGTCTGGGTGAGCGCTGGCGATCTGGCCGAACGCCGCCACCAGCCGCGGCAAATTCTTGCGACGCTCAAGCGTGCCGAGAGCAAGCACGTAGGGCACGCCGATCAGTTCGGCAACGGGCGCCTGCGGCTCGACATCGAAGACGTCGAGCGGCAACGCCGCCAGCGGGATTGCCTCGACCCGATCAGTGTTCAGCAGATCTCGAACAGCGTTGGCCGTTGCCTCAGAGCTTGTATGCACCATCGCTCCGCTGGCAACGGCTCGGCGCAACACCTGCCCGGCGCGAGATACGTCGGGGCTGGCATCCGCTGCATTGCGTAAGAACCAGCAGTCGTAGACGGTCACTACTCGTGGCAGCCGACTGGGGGGCACCACGTAGTTGGTGCCGTGCACTACCTGAGCGGGCTCAAGCCAACGGTCGACTCTCGGGCCTGGCAGACGCGCCCACATTCGCTGGGCAACTGCGGCGGGCAGCGGCAGTCGGGTGGTGCCCGGCTGTAGCTTGCCGCGAAAGCTGCAGGCGTACGGAGTGAGCGCGACATCGGGTTGCTCGCCCAAGGCGATGACCATTTGGCGAACGGCGGCACCGATTCCGGTGAGTGGACCGAGCAGGGGAGACACATCAAGCGCCACATTCAACGGCGCTGCGGGAGCGTTGTTTGGTTGTAGCGAAGTCACCAAAACAGCTTAGTTCTCGTGAGCGGTAATGCCGTTTGGAGGCTTCTGAACGACCTAGACTTGGCGAACCGACAACTAGCTGCGGGTCCCTCTGCCGCATTCAGGATTCTCAACATGCCTCGCGCGTTTATCACCGGTATCACAGGCCAAGACGGCCGCCATCTCGCCGAACTTCTGCACTCCAAGGGTTACGAAGTCTTCGGCATGGTCACGGGACAGAACAATCCCAAGGCCGAATACCTTCGCGACGAACTCCCTTTCGTCGAAATCGTCCCTGGCGACCTCGCCGATCTGCCGTCACTGGTCAAGGCAATGGCTCATGCCCAGCCCGACGAGGTCTACAACCTCGGCGCCATCTCGTTCGTCGCAATGAGCTTCAATCAGGCCGAGCTCACTGCCAATATCACCGGCTTGGGCGTGCTGCGCATGCTCGAAGCAATCCGCATGGTTGGCGGCAACGAGAACAACCCCATTCGCTTCTATCAGGCGTCTTCGTCTGAGATGTTTGGCAAGGTTCGCGAAACACCGCAGACCGAGCGCACGCCGTTTCATCCCCGCTCGCCATACGGCTGCGCCAAGGTGTTCGGTCACGACATCACGGTCAACTACCGCGAGAGCTACGGCATGTTTGCGTGCAGCGGCATCTTGTTCAACCACGAAGGCCCACGCCGCGGACTCGAGTTCGTCACCCGCAAGGTGACCAACGCAGTAGCGCGCATCAAGCTCGGTTTGCAGGAAGACATCGTGCTCGGCAACCTCGACAGCCGCCGCGACTGGGATTTTGCTGGCGACTACGTGAAGGCGATGTGGCTGATGCTGCAGCAGTCTGAGCCAGACGACTTCGTGATCTCAACGGGTTCGGCGTACAGCATCGAAGATCTTGTGCAGTTGGCGTTCGCCGAGGTTGGCATCGAAGACTGGCGTTCCTACGTGCGCCAAGATCCCAAGTTCTTCCGCCCTGCCGAAGTAGATCTGCTCATCGGCGACTCAACGAAGGCGCAGACCAAGCTTGGCTGGAAGCCCGAGGTCGACTTTGCTCAGCTCGTGAGCATGATGGTCGCCCACGACTTGGCCTACGAGACCCGCAAAGCCTCGAACAGCTGAAGCCAGTAGCAGCAGCAGTCGGCGCTGCTGACATTGCCTCGGGTCTGTTACGACTCGAGCGGCATGTCGGTGGCGGCATCCATCAGCGAACCTGCGCTGGGCATGATGCCCACCCGCAGCCGCTCGCGAAGGGCGAAGCCGAACACCACGGTGGCCGCCACAGATGAGGCCACGAGGCCCATCTCGACTCGTAGATACACGTCGTGAGAGCCGAGCCAGGTGAAGAGCACAAACGCCACCATGCCGGCGCACCAGCCCAGAGCCACCAACGCGTGGCCGTGCAGGGCGATGACTGCTTGAGCGATGGTGAGCGCCACCATGTAGAGGGCGGTGCCGAAGACCAGCATCGTGATGGTGCGAGTACTGAGATCCGCGTCGTACACCTTTTTGAGGATGAATGGTCCGAGCAACGCTGAGCCGGCAACGCCGAGTGTGCCGACGCCGAGCACCACGACCATGAGCTTTTTGAAGCCCTGCCTGAACTCGGCAATCTCGTTGCGAACTGCAAGCCGGGCGAGGCGCGGCAACAACGCGGCTTGCACTGCTTGGAACAAGAACAGCGGCACACGGCCGAGCAGCACGCCGTAGCTGAACCGGGTGACAAAGCCGTTGTCCTGATCTTTCTTGAACAGGTCGACTGCGATTGGGCCAGCGTTGACCAGGCCGGCTGCGAACACCGAGCCCAGCAAGAGCCAGCCAAGGTTTGGCGTGACCTCGGACCAACCGGCCGGTGGGCCCTCTTCGGTCTTGAGGTCGCCGCGGGCAAACACGATGGCGACGCCGACAAGTGGCGCAAGCGCAACGGTGAACGCATACGCGCCCGTGTTGGTGACACCGGCGGCCCACAGCGCAATACAGCCGATGATGCGCGCAGCGCCATCGGCGCCCATCACGATGCCGTACGACCCGAAGCGACCGTGACCCGAACAGATACCGCGTGCGAGGTGGGCGGGGGCGTACGAGATGAAGCCAACGACGAGGGCTGCAGTAATCACCCAGTCGCCTTCAAAGAACTTTGAGGTGATTGACCCTGAGGAGATCAGGATCACGGTGCACACGATGGCGGTGAGCATCGCTGCGAGCGGGACCACCCGGCGCACCACAGGGCGTCCGCCCTGGTTCATGCCGCGGCGGTGGGCGAGGGCACGACCGAGCTCTTGCTCGAGCGGCAAGAAGAATCCGGGGGCCAAGAAGAACGTGGCGAACCACAGGCTGCTGATCGGTTTGAATCCGTCTTCGCCGAGGGCTTTGACGCCCACCTTGAAGAATGCGTAGCTGGCGATACCAGCGACGAGCAGACCGCCTCCGACAGGCAGTGTGCCTTCGGGCAGTGGAAGGCGTTGTAACGCCGAGGGTTCGTTGTCGCGCTTGGCCAAGATTGGCAAGACTAGCGTCATGGGGTCGCTACGCGAAGCCACCAACCGGCTACCGGAGTGCGATATCGTTGGATTTTTCACCTGCAGCGTCTAAGTTGTCACTCTAGGCGGTTGAATGGTGATCTCGGCAGTGCGCAGAGTTCGGCGCAACGGCAAGGCGAAGGACGGTGATTGATCAATGCAGCGCAATCAACGACGTCTCCTTGGTCCACTCCTCGCTGTGGTCGCAGGCGCCCTGTCGTTGCCGTCTCCGGTCACGGTTCGCGCCGTGGCTCCGCCACCGGTGTCCATCGCCATCGAAGGTCACGGATGGGGTCACGGGGTCGGCCTAAGCCAATACGGTGCGCTCGGATATGCCGTCAACTTTGGCTGGAGCGCGGCGCAGATTCTCGATCACTACTACGGAGGTACCGTTGCGTCCACCGTGGCGTCGACTGAGATCACGGTGCGTCTCTCAGCGCTCGACGGTTTTGCGACCGCAGTGGTTCACGACAAAGCCGCATTGACCATCGACGGTTACGTCCCTGCCGCGGGCCAAACGGCCACATGGCGCTCGCTCGTCACCAACGAAATCTCCGAAGGCCACTACAGGGTTTGGGGTCGATCTGACGCCAACGTGTGCCCACTAACAGACGTCAATCTCGATGACCCTGCCAATGGCTGGACCATGGTGATCGCCGACCAGGCTGCCTCCGTCACCATTCGGCCGCAGACCGACACCAGCGCCAGTGCTGATGTAAGCGATCTGGTTGGGTTGTGCGAGCCATCGTCGGGTCGGGTTCGTTATTACCGCGGCGCGATACGCGCCATCAACAACAACGCACTTGCCAACCGCACGGTCAGCGTGGTTCCACTCGAGCAGTATCTGCGCTCAGTGGTTGCCGGTGAGGTCTCGGCGGGTTGGGCTTCGCTGGGTCAAGGCAAGGGCGCTCAGGCGTTGCAGGCCCAAGCTGTCGCCGCCCGCAGTTACGGCCTTGCTGAGAACAAAGAGGCATACGCCAAGACCTGCGACTCGGGCAGTTGCCAGATGTATCGCGGGGCGGCGTATCGAAGCGGAGTTGGTGGCTCGTTTGTTGCGCAAGAGTTCGCCGCAACCGACGCGGCCGTTGCCGCGACCAGCGGGCTCGTGCGGCGTTACGGCTCTGAGGCCGGGGCTATTGCGTACACGATGTTCTCGTCGTCATCGGGCGGATACACAGCGAAGACTTCGCTTGGTTTCGCGCCTGTGGTCGACGAGGGCGACGCCATCAGTTCGAACGCGGCCCACTCATGGTCGGTGTCTGTCGGTGTTGCCGCAATCGAAGCGGCATGGCCTGCCATCGGCAGCTACTCGGGCATCGTGGTGAAGACGCGCGAAGGCTTTGGCGAGTGGGGCGGCCGTGTGCTCACGATGCGCATCAATGGCTCGGCCGGTGCGGTGAACATCAGCGGCGACACGTTCAGGGCCACGATGGGGCTCAAGTCAAACTGGTTCCATCTTGTGGGCGATACGTCGGTGCCGGCCCCCACAGATCCGTGCGGTTCGCAGACCACCTCGACGGTGGCTGGCGTTACTGCCAACGGCGCTGCAAGTCGCTTCACTCCGCTCACGCCAATACGACTCATCGACACTCGCTCGGGGCTCGGTGTGCCAGCAGCGCCACTCGCTGCGGGCTGCACGCTGACCATCGATCCCAACGTTGGCGCCGATGCAACTGCCGTTGTCGTCAACGTCACCTCGGTGACTCCAGCGATCAATGGATTCCTCACCGCGTACCCATGCGGCGCCCAGCGGCCGTTCGTGTCCATCGTGCCATCGGTCGCTGGCCGTATTGTTCCGGGCACGGCCATCGTGCCGCTCAATGCCGACGGCACGTTCTGCGTGTTCTCGTCGACCACTACTGATCTTGTGATCGATCTCTCCGGCGTCTACGGAACCGCAACCGGTCAGCGGTTCCAGCCCATTGCTCCACAGCGGTTCTTCGATTCGCGCGCTGCGCCGCTGGTGCGAGCCGATTCGGTGGTGCGCGTGCAGATCGCAGGCGCTCGCGGTGTGCCGGCCTCGGCTACTGGAGCAGCGGTCACGGTGCATAGCTCAAGCGCTGCGGGCGCCGGATTCGTCACCATCTGGCCGTGCGACGCAGAGCGGCCCACTACGTCGGTGCTCAACGCAACCGCCGGTGCGTCTGTAACGAACCATGTGCAGCTTGGGTTCGACAGCACTGGCGGTGTGTGCATGTATGCCGCCACGGCGATGCGGTTGATGCTCGACGTCAGCGGATGGTTTGGTCCCACGGCCGGCTCTGATTTCCACGCACTCATGCCGCAGCGTTTGCTCGACACCCGAGAAAACATCGGTCTTGCCGGTCGCTTCGGTGCGGGTCAGAACCGCGCGATTTCGGTCACCGGCGTTGGGGGAGTTCCAGGATCCGGGGTCACGGCCGTGGCAGCCGAGGTCACCTCGGTCGGCGCGCTGAAAGCCGCATACATCACCGTGCACCCGTGCATCGCCAAGGTGCCAAGTGTGTCGATGGTGCGAAACCTCGCCAACTCGGTGGCCGCCACCACGGTTACGGGTGTGGTCGATGGTGCTGGTCGATGGTGCCTGAAGTCGGCCGTGTCGATGCACGTGCTCATCGATGTCAGCGGCTGGTACGGCACCTGAGAACGCCGTAGTTGGTTGCGTGCGTTGTGTCGCACGCCCAATGTCAGGCGGCAGCGAAGATGCGGCCGCGCACTTGCTGGCGAGCAGTCTTGGCGATGTCGTGAGCCTGCACCAGCAATGACCCGGCGCGCACGGGTAGACGCTTTTCGAGCTCAACCACTGCCTCGTCGATTTTGACCTCAAACGAGTCGATGCGGCTTTCGATGTCGGCCGCCTGG
>JAPKZR010000129.1 GCA_026393695.1 Actinomycetota bacterium | reverse complement strand
TCGGGAGCGCGCAGCGGGGTGGTTGGACGAATGGCTTCGTGAGCTTCTTGGGCGTTTTTGATCTTGCCCGTGAACTGTCGTGGCGCTGCAGTCAAAAACTGCTGGCCGTAGGTGCTGGCAACTTCGGAGCGCACTGCGGCGAGCGCTTCGTCGCTGAGCATCGCACTGTCGGTACGCATGTAGGTGATGAAGCCACGCTCGTAGAGACCCTGCGCGATACGCATCACCTGCGCGGCGCCGAGGCGAAGCTTGCGGCCACCCTCTTGCTGCAACGTGCTGGTGGTGAACGGCGCTTTGGCGCTACTGCGATATGGCTTTTCTTCGACCGAGCGCACGCTGAAGGTAGACGACGACAAGCCGGTAACAAGCGCGTGAGCTTCGTTTTGGCTGACGACCACGACACCCTTTTTGGGATTGCCGTCGCTGCCGAAGTCCTTACCCGACGCCACCTTGGCACCATCGAGCGACACCAGCGTGGCGGTGAAGGCTGGCCGGGTTTCCGTGAGTAGTTCGAGATCCCAGTAGCCGGCCGTGACGAACGCAATACGTTCGCGCTCGCGCTCGACAACCAAACGAATGGTTGGGCTCTGCACCCGACCGGCCGACAGACCACGGTTCACGCGCCGCCACAGCACGGGGCTGACTTCGTAGCCGTAGAGACGGTCGAGAATGCGGCGGGTCTCGGCAGCATCGACCAGGCCGTAGTCGAGCGCTCGTGGATTGTTCACTGCCTTATCAATTGCAGCCTTGGTGATTTCGTGGAACACCATCCGCTTTACGGGCACCTTGGGCTTGAGGTACTCGAGCAAGTGCCAGCTAATGGCCTCACCCTCGCGGTCTTCGTCGGTTGCGAGATAGAGCTCGCTCGCATCTTTCAACAGCGCCCGAAGGTCTTTGATAACAACCTTGCCGCGCTCGGTGAGTTCGTAGGTTGGTTTGAAGCCGTTGTCGACATCGACGGCCAGACCTTTGCTCGGCAGGTCGGCAACGTGGCCAACTGAGGCGCGCACATCGAAGCCTGCGCCGAGGAACTTGGAGATCGTCTTCGCCTTGGCGGGAGACTCCACAATCACGAGCGGTTTTGACATGCGACCTATTCGCTAAAGCATCGAAGGGGCCGCTGTCAAGACCAACGACCCCGCTGGGTGAGTGACACCGTACAACTGAAGTGGACGATCAGTTACTCATCGACGCCTGATAACACCAGTTCTGGCATTACTTCTTGATGACGATGACCTTCGACATTGATCTTTGGAAGCAGTCGATCGAGCCAACCAGGTAGCCACCAGTTACGTGCACCGAGCAGTTCCATCGTTGCGGGCACCAGCAACATGCGCACGACGGTGGCGTCGATGAACACGGCTGACGCCAAGCCGAGGCCGAACAACTTCAGCTGACGATCGTCGCCCAAGATGAACGCGCTGAACACGCAGACCATGATCAACGCAGCGGCGGTGATCACTCGCGCGGTCACTGCCAAACCATCGGCAACTGCAGTGGCGTTGTCGCCGGTGCGATCGAACTCTTCCTTCATGCGGGACAACAAGAACACTTCGTAATCCATCGAGAGACCGAACACGATTGCAAAAAGCATCATCGGAGCCCACGCCTCGACGGGCCCGGGCTTACCCACGCCGATGATGTCCTTGCCCCAGCCCCATTGGAACACCGCAACGACAACGCCGTAGGCGGCGCCGATAGACAGCAGGTTCATGATGACGGCCTTCAACGGCACGAGCAGGCTGCGGAACACTGCCATCAGCAACAGGAAGCTCAGAATCAACACGGCGCCGATGAGCACCGGCAAACGAGCACCGAGGTACTCGGAGAAATCTTGGCTCGCGGCGGTGAACCCACCCACGCGAGACGTGAGGCCCGAGGCGGGGATGATGTCTTGGCGAAGACGATGTACCAAGTCGGTGGTGGCCACATCTTGAGGAGCGCTCTTTGGGATCACCGTGACCAACGCGAGGTCATCGCGAATCGGGCGGGCGAACGCAGCTTGCACGCCAGGCGTGTCGCGCAGGGTGGTAGCGAACTGCTGAACCACGTCGGGCTTTGCAGCGTTGGAACCCTCGACGGTCACGATCAATGGGCCGTTGAAGCCCGGGCCGAAGCCTTCGGCAAGCAAGTCGTACGAGCGGCGAATTGTCTGATCGGGCTTGGCGTTGCCGTTGTCGCCGAAGCCGAGGCGGATGGAGAGCAGCGGAAGCGTGAGCACCACCAACACGCCTGCGCCGAACAGGAAGATCGGCCATGGACGGCGCTGGATGAAGCGGCTCCAGCGATACCAGAAGCCTTGTTCGATGGGCTTCTCGGCACGATGTGGAATGGGCTGGCGCAGCGACTTCACAATCAGGCTGGCAAGCAGCACAGCAACCGCAAGGGCCGCTCCGCCAAGGAGGATGCGTGCGTTCGACGTAACGATGGCCCCGAGGCCACCAGCCACCAGCAGACCCAGCGACAACATCGCTGCACGCGAGGTGACGTTGATGCGGTGACCCGCCATCGCCAACAACGCCGGCAACAACGTGACCGAAGCGATCATCATCATCAACACGCCAACTGCTGCGCCGGTAGCGAGACCACGAACGAACGACAGCCCCATGATGTAGAGACCGAGCAGCGAGATGATCACGGTGATGCCGGCGAACAGCACGGCACGGCCACTGGTGTCGACGGCTTCGACAATCGATTCTTCAACCGTCAAGCCATCGTGGAGCGCCTCGCGATAGCGGGTCACGATGAACAGCGCGTAGTCGATGCCCACACCGAGGCCGATCATCGCAACCATCTGCGTGGTGAAGTCGGGCATCTCACCCACGTTGCTGAGCAACCCAACGATGCTCGAGCCAAGACCAAGACCGATGAGCGCTGTGCCAATCGGCAATCCCATGGCGAGCACTGAGCCGAAGGCCAACACCAAAATGACGACGGCAGCGATAATGCCAAGCGCTTCAGACGCGGGGAACTTCATCTTGCGGAATGCTTGGCCGCCGTATTCGAGCTGGATCTGATGGTCGACACCCATGCGAGCCATCGCTTTGTCGCCAAGGCCCTCGATCTGAGTGGCGAGGCTGGCGAACTGTGTTTGGGTGCGCCCGGTGATCTTGAGCTGCGCGTAGGCAATCGTTCCGTCGGCGTTGATCTGCTGCTTCGGCTGCTCGTAGGGGCTGACCACCTTGATGCCGTCGATCTCGTCGACCTTCGCGAACAACTCGGCGAGCGAGGCCTGAACATCGGCGTCAGCGACACCCTGCGGAGCCTTGACCACGATCTGCGAGTCGAAGCCGGCCTCTTCTTTGCTCACACTTTCGAGAAGGGTGAACACATCGCGAGCCTCGCCATTGGGCAACTGCATCTGGGTGTGGAAGTCGCTACCCACGACGCTCGACGCGATTCCGAGGGCGATGAACAACGGCACCCAGATACCAAAGACAACAACGAACTTATGACGCACGCACCAGCGCGCAAGACGAGACAACATGAGTAAAGATTTCGTTTCTTGTGGAGGAAGCTACGACGGCTCTAGAGACGTATCGGCACCGAAACAATAAGGTCAAGCACTAGATGCTCGACGCGGTTATCGGTCACAGCGACATTTCTCAAGATCCTTGCTGCTGGGCGTACGCAGCGTGGCGGTGGCTCAGAAGCCAGACACGGGCTGAGGCGTGTAGGGCGCCTCGAGGGAACGCACTTCGTCGTCGGTGAGCACGATGTCGATCGAGGCAATTGCATCGTCGAGATGATGTTGTTTGGTTGCGCCAACGATTGGAGCGGTTACTGCAGGATGATGCGCGACCCATGCGAGCGCAATCTGGGCGCGTGACACGCCGCGCTGTGCAGCAATCTCGGCGACACGTTCGATGATTTCGGTGTTGGCCGTGCCATACAAAGTCTTGCCAAACTCATCGGTCTCGCTGCGGCTGGTGTTTGACGAAACATCGCGGGTGAGCAAGCCGCGAGCAAGCGGGCTCCACGGAATGACACCCACGCCCTGATCGATACACAGTGGCAACATCTCGCGCTCTTCTTCGCGGTACACGAGGTTGTAGTGGTTCTGCATCGTGACGAACTTGGTCCAGCCATGCTGCTCGGCAACATGCTGTGCCTTGGCGAATTGCCATGCCCACATCGACGACGCACCGATGTAGAGCGCCTTGCCTGCCTTCACGACATCGTGCAACGCCTCCATCGTCTCTTCGATGGGAACGCGGTTGTCCCAGCGATGAATCTGAAACAGGTCGACATAGTCGGTGCCGAGGCGGCGCAGGCTTTCGTCGATCTCAAACATGATCGCCTTACGCGACAGACCTTTTCCGTTTGGCGAACGACGCATTGCGCCGTGCACCTTGGTTGCCAACACGATCTCATCGCGCTTCGCGAAATCGTTGAGGGCGCGCCCGACGATCTCTTCGCTGGTGCCATCGGAGTACACATTGGCCGTATCGAAGAAGTTGATTCCTTCTTCAACAGCGCGACGGATAAACGGTCGGCTGGCCTCTTCATCGAGTGTCCAAGCGTGAGTGCCTCGGTCGGGGATGCCGTAGCTCATGCACCCGAGGCAGATTTTTGAGACAACAGCACCGGTGTTTCCAAGGTTCGTGTAACGCATGCGCACACTCTACGAATGCCTCGGCTGCTACGAGCAGCCGCACTCGGACGTTGACGAAACTGTTCATACTCTCTACGGTCATGGTCACGATGACCTACACGCCCGAAGCAGCCCTGGGCTGGACGCCCGAGTTCGACGAACTCTGGCATGCCATTGACCGCGTTGGTCAGCCCGGCCGCGTGATTCGCCTCGACCGAGGTTGGAGCACCGTGCTGCAAACCATTGGGCACGAGCCACTGCGCGTGCGCAACATCGGCATCGACGTAGCTGTGGGCGATTGGGTCATTCCATCCGACGACGGCGAGAAGATCGAACGCGTCATCGATCGCCAAAGTGCGTTCGTTCGTCGCGCTTCGCACGAAGGGGCGAGGGCCGAAGCCCACACATTGGCCTCAAACATCGACGTTGTCTTCTTGGTGCACGGGCTCAACAGCCAGCCGAACCAGCGTCGCCTCGAGCGTGAGTTAGTGCTGGCATTCGACAGCGGCGCGCTGCCAGTTGTGGTGCTCTCGAAACTCGACCTTGTCGACGACCCACAAGTGATTGCTCAGTCTGTCGCAACGCTAGAAGCCGTGTCGCTTGGCGTGCCAGTGCATGCAGTCAGCGGCATCACGTTGGTCGGGCTCGAAACGCTTCGCGGCTATGCGGCATCGGGCCAGACCATTGCGCTACTTGGCGCAAGCGGTGTTGGTAAGAGCACCATCATCAACGCGCTCGTCGGCGATGCCGTGCAACGCACCAACGATGTACGCATGGGCGATCAACGTGGGCGCCACACCACCACCGCCGCGCAGCTCGTTCCACTGCCCAGTGGTGGCTGGCTGCTCGACACGCCCGGTGTGCGTGCCGTGAGCTTGTGGCTCAGCGGACAAGGCATCGAGCGCGCCTTTGCTGATGTGTTCGATCTGATGGACCACTGCCGATTTCGTAACTGCAAGCACGAAGACGAACCCGGCTGCGCAGTGCTCTCAGCGATTAGCGAAGGTTCGCTTGAGGCTGTGCGGCTACACAGCTTGAAGCGGCTCGTGGCCGAAGAAGCAGCACTCGAAGAAGAACAAAAGGTGCACAACAAGGCATCCGATCGGCGGGGCTATCACCGGCCGCGTACCGAAGGTCGTTTTGGTTAGCGACGCTCTGGAGCGGGCGACGCTGGCAGCAGTCGCTGCTGAGCGCTAGTTGCTCTTCAGTTCCTCAGTTCTTTAGTGAGGCCAACACGTCGGCGAGTGGAGCGTGGTCGCCCACATCGCTATCGAGGTGGCGATAGAGCACCTTGTTGCCTGGCGCAATCACGAACGTGGCACCAAGCTGCATTGAGCGAGCACCGATCTTGTGCTGGCTATGTCCGGCCTTTCGGGCCCGCTTGCCAGCAGACAACACGCTGGGAGTGAACAGCTTGAGAAACGCCTTGGCGCCTCCCGTGACCGATGCAACCTCTGCGGCTGCGCCGTCTTCATCGACGAGCACCATGAACGGCACCTTCTCGTCGGCAACAAACGACTTGGCGTACATCATGTTTCCCGTACCAATAGCAATCACGTCTGCGCCAGCAGCGGTGATGTCGGAGTAAACGTCACGCAACTGCGCGGCATGCTCTCGGCAAAACACTCAACCAAAGTGGCGTAGGAAGACAACAACCATCGGCTTGTCGGC
>JAPKZR010000222.1 GCA_026393695.1 Actinomycetota bacterium | reverse complement strand
CCGACGCAGCACTCGCGCTGGGGCTGTGCCATGTGATCGCCAACGAAGGCGTCGATAGTCACTTTCTCGCTGACCGCACTTCGGGTTGGGCAGCGTTCGAGGACTCGCTGGTCGACTACTCACCCAGTCGCGTCGCCGAGATCTGCGACATACCTGCCGAGGTCATTATCGATCTCGGTAGGCGTATGGCGACCACGCGGCCAATGGCCATCAAACTCGGCCAGGGCATGCAGCGCCACAGGCATGGTGGCCAGACCGCGCGGGTGATCTCGTGCCTGCCCGCACTCACCGGCGACTATGGGCGGCCCGGCGGCGGGCTTGTCTACAGCACATCTGATGCGTACATGCTCAACGGCTACAAGCTGTCTCGACCCGACCTGCGTGTCGGCGATCGTCAGACATTGGTGATGACCCGATTGGGCCGCGAGTTGCAGCGCACCGATGCCAACGTGAAGGCGCTGTTCGTAATGGGCGCCAACCCAATGGTGTCGAACCCCGACCAGCGCTTGGTGCGCGAGCAACTGTCACGCGACGACCTGTTCACCGTGGTGTTCGATGCGTACCAAACCGACACCGCGGCCTACGCCGATCTGCTGTTGCCATCTACCTTGCAGACCGAACACACCGAGATCATGGAGTCGTTCGGGCACCTCTATCTCAACTGGAACGAACCAGCGGTTCAACCACCCGGCGAGTGCCTGAGTAAGACCGACTTCATGCGTCGCCTCGCTGCGGCAATGGGCCTCACCGAGCCCGCACTGTTTGCTACCGATCTCGAACTCGCGGCCGATCTGCTGGATGCACCGCTATGGCGCGAGGCCGGCATTGGTGTGGCCGAGTTGCGCGCCGCAGGCTGGCTGCGCATTCCTGGCACCGAGGCCTACTCGCCGTTCGCAACACGCTTCGCTACCGCGTCAGGTCGGTTCGAGTTCGCGTCAGATCGCGCCGAGCGCGACGGGCACGGACGCCTTCCAAACTTTCGGCCACCCAGCGAGGCCGCAACCGACGAGCCCGGAACATTCGCTCTCGTTTCGCCAGCCAGCCATTTCTATGTGAACTCGGTCTTCGCTGGCATCGACCGCAACATCGAACGCAGCGGCGAGCCCACCGTCACCGTGTGCGAGCACGACGCAACGCAGCAAGCATTGGTGCATGGCGAACTCGTTTCGGTGAGCAACGACCGAGGCTCGTTCGTTGCTCGTCTCGTCGTTGGTCCTGCGGCTCGCCCCGGAGTTGCGGTGACCGCCAAAGGCGCATGGACTAAGGCGTTTAGCGATGGCCACTCAGTGAATGTCACCGTGGCCGAACGCGACAGCGATATGGGCAGCGGCGCCGTGTACCACGACAACCGCGTGCGCATCAGCACCTACCAGCCGCGGAACTGAACCTCGCGTCGTTCGATAAACGCAGCGACGCCCTCTTTGAAGTCTTCGGTCTGACTGGCCAACTCTTGTGCCTAGGATTCGTCTTCAAACGCAGCCTTGCGGTCGCTGTCGAGCGAACGGTTGAGTAACCACTTCGCCAACGAAACGGCCTTGGTGGGGCCATTTGCCAAACGTGTTGCCCACTCGGTGGCAGCACCGGAGAGGTCGGCTGCGGGCACCACTTTGTTGATCAATCCAATGCGCTCCGCCTCTGTGGCCGAAAGATCGTCGCCGAGGAAGATCAGTTCCTTTGCCTTGGCTAAGCCAATCATGCGCGGCAGCAAGTATGCGCCGCCGCCATCGGGCGTAATGCCACGGCGCACGAAGACCTCGATGAAGCGACTGGTATCGGCCGCAATGATGAGGTCGCACGACAGCGCAATGTGAGCGCGGTTCCGTTGACAGCACAAATGACCGGCTTCTCGCAATCGAGAATGCTGCTCACCAGACGCTGTGCTCCGCGCTTGATGTTGCGGCCGACATCGCCCATTGTTCGCTCTGGCGCACCTTCGGGGCGTGGAGACTCAGGGATGCGTGAGACCCGCAAATCGGCGCCGGTGCAAAAGTGCTTGCCGTTGGCGGTGAGCACAACGACTCGCACATTGAGATCGCCGCTCGCCGCTTCGAAGAGTTCGATCAGATGGTTGCGCTGATCGGGCGTGAGCGCGTTGGCGGCATCGGGGCGGTTGAGCGTGATGCGGGCAATGCCGTCTTCGCAGCTATACAGGAGGTCATCGGTATCGGTCATCGTGCGCCCTTCAGCGTGCAGTAACGGTTTGTGTGTCGCGCCCACTGTGCAGCACGGTTCCGGGAGTTGCCCCGGTGGGTTGACCATTCTCGATGATCGACACGCCATTCACAAAGACGCGGGCCACGCCCTGCGAGCCAGCGGTGAGTCGAGCAGAGTCGCCCGGCAGGTCGACGACCAACGCAGCCTGATCGCTGTCGACGGTGGCGGGGTCGAAGATGAAGATGTCGGCGAGTGCGCCCTCACGCAGCACGCCGCGATCGCGTAGACCAAACAACTCGGCTGGCGCTGATGTCATCAACTGCACGGCACGCTCGACCGAGATCAGCTGACGTCCACGAATGCAGTCGGCCAAGAAGCGAGTGGGATACGGCGCTCCACACATACGGTCGAGATGGGCGCCAGCGTCGCTGCCGCCGATCATCGCCCGTGGGTCATTCCAGAGCTCGGCGCGCATCCGCCATGATTCGTCGTCGTCGTCTTGCGGGGTGGGCCACAGCACGGTGCGGCAATCGTCGGCACACACGATGTCGAGCAAGGTACCGAAGTTGCTGCAGCCTCGCTCGGCCGCGATGTCTTTGACAATGCGACCCTTGAGACCCTCGTTGGCCGCCGAATACGTATCGCCGATGACGTACTCGCTCCAGTCGGCGAGACGACGGAACACACCCGCAGCGGGTGACTGCGAGAGCTCGAGCAGACGCACGCGGGTATCGGCATCGTTGAGTCGAGCGACGCGCTCGGCCACGGGCACGCCAAGCACCTGCTGCCAACCCGGGATGAGCCACAGACCGCAGAACGTAGCGAAGCTCATGTTCATAGGAACCTGCACCGGCATGGTGAGCGCTACGACGCGACCGCCAAGTTCGGTGGCGCGATCGCTGGCAAGAACCTGGCGTGGCACGCGCTCGGGAACACGCGAGTCGACTGACAACACGTTCCAGTTCATGGGGCGGTTGGCTGCAGCGCTCATCCGCGCAAGCAGCTCGATTTCGTCGTCGGCAAATTGATCGAGGCATCCGGGCACGATGCCCTCAAGCGTGGTGCCCTCGTGCATGCCGGTCTCTTCACAGAGCGCGATGAGTTCGTCGGGTGTTGCCCAACGGCTCGCAACGGGTTCGCCCTCGCCATCGCTGTGCGACGTGCTGTTGGTAAACGAGAACCCAAGCGCGCCGGCGCGAATTGCGGCAGCCAACTCGGCGCGCATGGCCTCTACCTGAGCGGGATCGGCGGCGCTGCCAACGGCTTCGCCGCCCATCACGTAACGACGGATCGCGCAGTGGCCCACGAGGAACCCTGCGTTCACCGAGATGTTGCCCTCAAGGCGACCCAGATAGTCGGCGAAGGTTTCCCAGCTCCAGTCGGTGCCGTGTTCGAGCGCAGCCAGCGGCATGCCCTCGACCTTGGCCATCATCTTGCGCAGATAGTCGGCATCACCCGGAATCAAAGGCGCCAACGTGAAGCCACAGTTGCCACCGATGACTGTGGTGACGCCATGGTTGCTCGATGGGCTTGCAGTGGGATCCCACAGCAACTGAGCGTCGTAGTGCGTGTGCGGATCGACGATGCCCGGAGCAACAACGAGGCCAGTGGCATCGAACACTTCGGCAGCTGAGTCGGTGATTGTTCCGATCGCAACGATGCGGCCATCGCGCACGCCGATGTCGGCAACCACTGCTGCAGCACCGGTGCCATCGATCACCGTGCCACCTGAAACGATGAGATCGAACATTGCCCTGCTCTCCATTGGAGCTCCCCATTAGAATCTGACGGACCGTCAGATTCTAGACTGTCGGCGGCCTCACAAGGGCCACGAGGTACCGCTCATTCATTCAGAGCTACACAGGGGGACACGACATGTCGAAGCACTATCGGTTATTGATCGGCGGCGAATGGGTCGACGGAGCCAACGGCACCTACAGCATCGTGAACCCCGCTACCGAAGAGATCGTGGGCGAAGCTCCTGAGGCCTCAGTAGACCAAGCGCTGGCTGCCGCACGCGCTGCGCAAGAGGCATTCCCCAAGTGGGCCAGTACTCCCCCAGCAGAGCGTGCCCGTCTGCTCGACGCCGTCAGCGCCAAGCTGCGCGAGCGCGCCGGCGATCTCGTCCCGCTCATCATCAGCGAGACCGGCGCCACCGCAACCGTGGGGTCACGCATGCAAGTGCCCGTGGCCATCGAGCGCTTCGAGCGCTATGCCCGCGGCGCAATGAAAGACCTCAACATTCCGCTCTCGCCATCACCAACGCAGGCCACTCCCCTTGCTCCAGGCGGACTCATCGGCGCTGTGGTCAATCGTCAGCCCGTTGGCGTAGTGGCCTGTATTTCGCCCTACAACTTCCCGCTCGTGAACATGGTCGGCAAGATTGCTCCGGCACTTGCCGTGGGTTGCACCGTCGTGATGAAGCCAGCACCTCAAGATCCGCTTGCTGTCATCGAACTCGCCGAGATCATGCAAGAAGTCGGCTTCCCAGCTGGCGTCATCAACGTGATCACTTCGTCACGTCCAGAGCCTTCGGTTGCACTCACCGAAACGCGCGACGTCGACATGGTCAGCTTCACCGGCTCTACCGGCGTGGGCGAGCGCATCTTCGAAGCAGGCGGCAAGACCATGAAGCGCCTGCTGCTCGAACTCGGCGGCAAGGGTGCGGGCCTAGTGCTCGCCGACGCCAACCTCGATGTGGCCGTTGGCGCCATCGGCAGCGTGTGGTCATTCCACACCGGCCAGATCTGCACCGCCCCAACCCGCGCCATCGTGCACCGCAGCCGCTACGACGAGCTCGTCACCCGTCTCACCGCATATGCATCGCATCTCAAGGTGGGTGACCCCACGGCCGCCGACACCTTGGTGGGTCCAGTCATTTCGGCCGCTCAGCGAGACCGCATCGAGGGATACATCGCTGCGGGTGCCAACGAAGGCGCCGAAATCGTGGTCGATGGTCGGCGTCCAGCCCATATGGACCGCGGCTTCTACGTAGCACCAACACTGCTCGCCAACTGTCGTCAGGGCATGACCCCGGTGCAAGAAGAGATCTTCGGACCCGTGGTCGTAGTCGTTCCGTTCGACGAAGACGACGAAGCCATCTCGATCGCGAACAGCACCGACTTTGGTTTGTACGACTACGTGTTCAGCACCGACAGCGACCGCGCCTATCGCACCGCCAAGCAATTGCGCAGCGGCAACGTGGGCATCAACACTGCGCAGCGCAACCACGACGCACCGTTTGGTGGGTTCAAGATGAGCGGCGTGGGTCGCGATGGCGGCGACTTCGGCATGATTGCCTACACCGAGATGCAGACCATCGTCTGGCCCGGCTGAGGCCGGCTGAGGCCGACCGCTGGCCGAGTTCAGCTCAGCGGCAACACGATGTCGGTCGCGAACTGGTCGATGTAGCCCTTGTAGGCCGCCGCAACTTCGTTGAGGTTGCGGCGATCTCCGGCGCTCACGTTGCCCATCGCCCACGGCATGCAAATAGTGCCCGTGATACCAAGCTCTTCTTCGGCGCGGCGGTAGATGTCGAGCGACGGCATTTCGTAGAGGCCACAGATGATCTCGAACGACGATGTGTCGCGATCTTCGGCTGCCAACAACTCTTTGAGCCGACCCACATGGTGTGCGGCTTCGTCCCACGGATAGGCGTTACCAATCCATCCGTCGGCGTAGCGGGCGGCACGCTTCAGAGCGGCGTCGGTATGGCCACCGGTATAGATAGGCACGGGCGTTGGCGGATGCGGCTCGAGCATGAGCGCAGGGATGTCGTAGTACTCGCCGTGCCACTCGACCCATCCGCCCTTCCACAGTTCGCGCAGCGCCGG
>JAPKZR010000101.1 GCA_026393695.1 Actinomycetota bacterium | reverse complement strand
CACAGCATTACCACCAACGATGCGGGCGTCATCAGCGTCACTGGCGGCAAGCTCACCACCTATCGCGAGATGGCCGAAGACACGGTCGACGAAGCGTTGCTACAACTCGACCGCAAGGCACGCTGCCGCACCAAGGCCCTCAAGCTCGTCGGCGCAGCCGGATTCAAAGCTGGCACGCCAGGCTCCGTCGAAGCACATCTGGCATCTCGCCACGGCGGACAAGCAACGTCGGTTCAAGCGCTCATTGCCGCTGATCCAACCCTCGGCGCGCCACTGGTTGAGGGCCTCCCCTATCTGCGCGCCGAGGCCATCTATGCCGTGCGATACGAGATGGCTCGGAGCCTCGACGACATCTTGACCCGACGCACTCGTGCCCGACTTTTCGACCGCGACGCAACAATGCGCGCCGCCGAGTCGGTAGCCGCACTCATCGCTGCCGAACTCGGCTGGAACGACACCACGACGGCCGCCCAAGTGGCCTCGTTCCTCGCTAGTTGCGAAGACGAAATTTCCGCTGCAACCATCGGCGATGCCGACCTGAGAAAGGCACAGGCATGATCCAACCAACCGCCCCAATCGAACTCACCGGTACTGCCGATCGTTTCGGCGGCAGCCCTGTTGCGCTCACCGATGCCTTTATCGCTCAACTGAGCGCCGTCTGCGAAGCAAGCACCGACATCAACACCACAGCCGACGTCAGCCGCGACTGGTGGCCACTCTCGATGCACTGGGCGCTTGCTGGCAAAGTGCCGCGCCGCGCCGCGGTCGTCGTGAAGCCAACCACCACCGCCGAGGTCAGCGAGATTGCTCGCCTGTGCAACAACGAACACGTTCCGCTCACAGTGGCCGGCGGACGCTCGGGTGTATGCGGAGCCAGCGTTCCCGTCTTTGGTGGCGTGGTGCTCGACTCCACTGCGCTGCGCGGACTCGTCAGCGTCGACGTCGCTTCAGGAATCGTCGAGGTACTGCCCGGCACCTTCGGCCCCGACCTCGAATCCGAACTCCGCTCCCAGTACGGCCTCACGGTTGGTCACCTGCCGCAGAGCTTCGACATCGCCACCGTCGGCGGATGGGTCGCCTGCCGCGGCGCAGGCCAATACAGCACCCGCTACGGCAAGATCGAAGACATGGTCGTTGGCCTCGAAGTAGTGCTCGCCGATGGCACCGTGATCTCCACCGGCGGCAGCCCGGCCGCGGCGATGGGACCCGACCTCAACCAGTTGTTCCTCGGTTCCGAAGGCACGCTTGGCATCATCACGCGCGTCTGGCTTCGAGCTCACCCCGTGGCCCAAACCGAGCGCCGCGCGGCGTATAGCTTCCCCACATTCGAGGCCGGCATCGAAGCCTGCCGTCAGATCATTCGCCGTGGCGCCACACCTGCCGTGCTTCGTCTGTACGACGCCGCAGAGTCCGCCCGCGGCCAAGGGGGCGACGGAACACAAAACATGCTGCTCGTGCTCGACGAAGGCGACGTGCGCCTTGTCGATGCAGTGATGCACATCGTCGACGAAGTTGCCACGGCCCAGGGCGCCACAAACCTCGGACCCGCGCTCCTCGACGCGTGGACTCACCACCGCAACGACACCAGCGCGCTGCAGGCCCTCACACGCAAGGGTTTCGTTGTCGACACACTCGAGATCGCCGCACCATGGTCAGCACTCACCAACATCTTCGATGCCGTTCGTACCGAAATGCTCGGCGTTCCATATGCGCGCAGTTCCACCTGTCACCTCAGCCACAGCTACCTCGATGGTGCGTGCCTGTATTTCACCTTCGCTGCTACTCCCCCGCCCGAAGACGTTGAGAACACCTACGTCGCGATGTGGGACGCTGGCCAGCGCGCCGTGCTCGCTCATGGCGGCAACCTCTCGCATCACCACGGCGTGGGCCTCAACCGCAGCCGGTTCATGGTCGAAGCTCTCGGCGCAGCGCATGGTGTGCTCGTCGCGATGAAACAAGCGCTCGATCCCAACGGAATTCTGAATCCCGGCAAGATGGCGATGCCTTCGTCGTTCGGCACTCCCGCGTGGCCATGAGCAGCCGCTGGGATCTTGTGGCGCTCAAGCAAGGCGCTGGCGTCACCCTCGCGTTCGCCGTGCCGTTCTCGGTCTTGGCGCGCATCTTGCACGACAACGATGCAAACAACAGTCTCGT
>JAPKZR010000334.1 GCA_026393695.1 Actinomycetota bacterium | reverse complement strand
CCACATGGAGCTCATGAAGCACAACGCAATTGTGTGCAACATCGGCCACTTCGACAGCGAGATCGACATGGCCGGTCTGGCCCGCAGCGGCGCAACCCGCGACGAGCTCAAGCCAGGCACCGACCTGTGGACATTCGACGACGGTCACGCCGTCATCGTGTTGGCCGAAGGACGTCTCGTGAACCTTGGTTGCGCTACCGGCCACCCGAGCTTCGTGATGAGCTGCTCATTCACCAACCAAGTCATTGCTCAGATGGAGCTCTTCAACAACCTCGCCGAGTATCCACTGGGCGTCTACGTGTTGCCGAAGAAGCTCGACGAGAAAGTGGCACTGCTGCACCTCGATGCGTTGGGCGTAAAGCTCACCAAGCTCACCGACGAGCAGGCCGATTACCTGGGCATCGACCCAAGTGGCCCATTCAAGAGCGAGCGTTACCGCTACTAGCAGTCAGCCTGCCGCTTCGGCGGCGGCAGCAGCAGCAGCAAGCAAAGCCCCGTGTTTGTTGAAGACAATTGGTTGAGGGTCGACCAATTGTCTTCAACAAAACTTCAGGATTGAGCAAGTGGCGTGCGCGCTGCGATTGCGCTGCGTGTTTCGCGCGGGGGCAGAGCCAACGGCGGCAAGGTCAGCTGTACCAGTGGGCCAATGCCAAACATGAACATCAGCGTGCCGACTCCGGGCCGCACCCCCAGCGCGATGGCGCCGATTCCGACGGACAGTTCGATGGCGGTGCGGGCTGTACGAACACTGAGCCCGCGCTGTTCTAGGCCCAGCATCAAGCCGTCTCTGGGGCCAGGCCCCAATCCGGCGCCGATGTAGAAGCCGGACCCGATGGCGATGATCACGATGCCAGCCACGAGGTAGCCGGCGCGCGCGAGCAGTCGGTCGCTATCGGGCAGGTGCGGAGCAACGAGATTCACCACAAGGCCGATCTCGAACGCATTCAAGATGGTGCCCACGCCCGGGCGCTGCTTGAGCGGTATCCAGAGCAAGAGCAGTACGAAGCCCACTGCCTCGATAATGACCCCAACACTGATGCCGGTCTTGTTGCTCAGGCCCTGATGCAACATGTCCCATGGCGCGGCGCCGAGGTGGGCTTGCAGGATCAGCGCGATGCCAGCGCCGAACAACGCCAAGCCAAATGCGCACCGGGCAAGCCGGTTCGCCCAGTCGGCTGACGCTGAGCTGGGCGTGTATTCGCGAGCAGTTACTGAAGTGCTTGACAAGACCACGACCAGTACCGTAGCGAAGCCCTCTGTGTCTATATGGGTTGAGACTCTGTAACACCCTGTTGTTACAACTGTCGCATGCTGATCAATCGTTGTGCAGGGTGCCGTGAGCCGGGGTTCGAGTTGTGTCGTCGGTGCCAGTTCGCTCTTGCGGCGTCGTCGCCGGTAGTCACCGCGTCGGGGGTCATTGCCGCCACCGAGTTCGTCGGCCTCCCAAAACAGCTCATCATCGGGCTCAAGTTTCGTAACCGGCGCCGTATCGTGAGCTACCTGGCCGACCAGCTCAGCCGCCGTATCGACCCAACGCAGATCGATGTCATCACGTGGGCACCCACCAGCCGGCGTCGCGCCAGCCATCGCGGCTACGACCAAGCCGAGCTACTGGCTCGAGCGCTCGCAGCCCGCTGGCGCAAGCCCTGCCGGCGAATGCTGTTTCGTCATCACGGTCCGGCGCAAACTGGTCGTAATCGTGCCGACCGCCTGCATGGGCCGTCATTTGCCTCACGTCCGATTCGCAACCCACCTCGGGTGCTGGTCATCGACGATGTGGTGACCACCGGAACCACGTTGCTTGCCGCACGCGAAGCGTTGCTTGCCGCCGGTGCGCGTTCAGTAGTGCTCGCCGCTGTGGCGGCTACTCCCGAGAGCTTGCCTCAGGCGAGACCGGCGAGAATCTCGACAGCTTCGATCGCTGGTGCACAGTCTTCGTCGACCACAACGCCAAAGATGCCCAACTGCTCGGCGGCAGCCACGTTTGATGCAACATCATCTAAAAAGGCGCAGCGGCGCGCTTCGGCATTGAGCCTGGTGAGTGCGAGCTCGTAGATGGCAGCGTTGGGCTTACGTAAACCAACTTCGTGGCTGTCGACAATGTCGTCGAACAAGGTGTCGTAATCCAGTACCGATCTCCAGTGCTCGCGAAACTCGCGCACGTTGTTGGTGAGAATCGAAGTACGGAGGCCAGCCGCACGTAACCGCACTACGAGGTCGATCATTGGTTCGTTGGGCTGAAAAGTGATGGGCGCAGCGCCAGGCTTGGCATCGGCAGGCGGCTCAGGAAGCTCGATGCCAAGCTCGGCCAAGCCAATGCGGTTGAGGCGACGAACCTCATCGAATGCAATCTCGCCGCGCTCAAGGCGATGCCACGGGTGGTCGTTGTCGGCGCCGTAGTCGCCCATGAACACCCGCAATGCTGCTTCGGCCTTATCTGGGGGAAAGCGTCGTACCAGATCGCTCTGACGGCCGTTGCTCATCAACACCCCGCCGAGGTCAAAGATGACAGTGTCGATTTGGCGGGAGCTGCTGTTGGTCACGCCAGACATCATGTCTCACAGCACCCGTTGCCACCGAACCGATAGGATCTCGACTCGCATGGGAATTCTTGATCGCATCCTCCGCGCCGGTGAAGGTAAGAAACTGAAGGCTCTCGAAGGCCTCGTTCCTGAAATCAACGCGCTCAGCACTTCAATGACGTCTCTCTCCGACGACGCGCTCCGCGCGAAGACCGGCGAGTTCCGCCAGCGCATCGAGCGAGGCGAATCGCTCGATGACCTACTCGTCGAGGCATTCGCAGTGACCCGCGAAGCTGCAGGCCGCGTCATCGGCCAGCGCCACTACGACGTACAGATGATGGGCGGCGCTGCGCTGCACTTTGGCTGGGTCGCCGAAATGAAGACCGGCGAAGGCAAGACCTTGGTGTCTACCTTGCCGGCCTATCTCAACGGTCTCGGTGGTCAAGGCGTTCACCTCGTCACGGTGAACGACTACCTCGCCCGGCGTGATGCCGAGTGGATGGGTCGAGTCCACAAGTGGATGGGCCTCAAAGTGGGCCTCGTTATTCCCGGATTCAAAGAGCGCCCGATCGAAAAGCGCGCTGCGTATGCGGCCGACATCACCTACGGCACCAACAACGAGTTCGGCTTCGATTATCTGCGCGACAACATGGCGCCCACGCTCGACGATAAGAGCCAGCGCGGCCACAACTTCGCCATCGTCGACGAAGTCGACTCGATCCTCATCGACGAAGCGCGTACGCCGCTCATCATCAGCGGTCGTCTGGCCGATGCCGCAAAGCTGTACTACCGATTTGCCTCGGTGGTTCGTTCGCTCAAGCGTGATGTTGATTACGAAGTCGAAGAAGATAAGCGCATCGTTGTGCCGCTCGAGGCGGGCATCGACAAGGTCGAGCTCGCCCTCGGTGTAGCGAACTTGTACGACGAAGTGCAGCAGAACTTGGTGCACCAGTTGCAGGTGGCGCTCAAGGCTAAAGAGCTGTACAAGCGCGACAAGGACTACATCATTCAAAATGGTGAGGTCAAGATCGTCGATGAGTTCACCGGTCGAGTGCTCGATGGCCGCCGTTGGAGCGAAGGCATCCACCAAGCGATCGAGGCCAAAGAGGGCGTGAAGATCAAAGAGGAGAATCAGACCCTCGCCACGATCACCTTGCAGAACTATTTCCGTATGTACGAAAAGCTCGGCGGCATGACCGGTACGGCATCTACCGAAGCTGCCGAATTGAAGAACACCTACGGCCTTGATGTTGTGCCGATTCCTACCAACAAGCCTGTTGGCCGCGTTGATCACGCCGACCTGATCTACAAGGGCGAGGCCGGCAAGTTCGATGCCGTCGTCGAAGACATCGCCGAGCGCTTCGAGCGCGGCCAGCCGGTGCTCGTGGGCACAATCAGCGTCGAGAAGAGCGAGCACCTTTCGCGTCTGCTCACCCAGCGCGGCGTTGACCACGAAGTGCTCAACGCCAAGCAGCACACCCGTGAAGCACACATTGTCACCCAGGCCGGTCGACTGCATTCGGTGACCGTTGCTACCAACATGGCCGGCCGAGGCGTCGACATTTTGTTGGGCGGTAACCCAGAGGGTCTGGCCCGCGCTCAGGTGCTCAAGGAAGGCCATTCGGCCGACGTGATGGTTGACGACTTTGCGTTGTCGCTGCCCCTCGAAGAGATGCCCGAGGATTTCCAATCGGCACGAGCCGCAGCGTTTGCTCGCTACGACGAACTGCTGGCCGAGCTCGCCAAGTCGTGCCGCGCCGAAGGCGACAAGGTGCGCGAACTCGGTGGCCTCTATGTGCTGGGTACCGAGCGTCACGAAAGCCGCCGAATCGACAACCAGCTGCGTGGTCGTGCAGGCCGCCAGGGCGATCCAGGCGACAGCCGTTTCTACCTCAGCCTCGACGACGAACTCATGCGCTTGTTCGCTACCGGTGCGCTCAGTTGGGTGATGGGTCGGGCGTTGCCCGACGACGAAGCCATCGAAGCCAAGATGGTCACCAAGGCCATCGAGCGTGCGCAGAGCACGGTCGAGCAACGCAACGGCGAAGTTCGTAAGAACGTGCTCAAGTACGACGAAGTAATGAACGAGCAGCGCAAGATCATTTACCAGCGCCGCGATCAGATCCTCGAAGGGGCCGATCTCAAAGCCGCTGCGCTCGAGTATCTCGCCGATGCAATCGACACGTTGGTCGACAGTCACTGCGTCAGCGAAGCCGACGACGAATGGGATATCGACGGCCTCGTCACCGAACTGCGCTCGTTCTGGTCCACCGAGATCACCGAAGCTCAGCTTGCGGGGTGTCGCGACACCGACGAGATGTACAAGCTCGTGATGGCCGACGCCTCGGCCTACTACGAACTACGCGAAGCCGAACTCACCCCCGAGGTCATGCGCGATGTTGAGCGTCAGGTGATGCTGCAGATCATCGACCAACGCTGGCGCGAGCATCTCGAGGAGATGGATTACCTCCAAGAGGGCATCAACTTGCGGGCGATGGGTCAAAAGGATCCGCTCACCGAATGGCAGCGCGAGGGCTTCGAGATGTTCGGCTCGCTCATGAAGGGCGTGGCCCAAGACTTCGTTCGCTATGTCATGCATGTGCAAGTGGTGCGCAACGACGAGCCGGCTCCAGTCGTTCAGAACGTGCAGCAGACATCGGCCGACAACGTGCAGACATCGGGTTTCCAAGTCGCTGCGCAGGTCGCTGCCGCCGACGGCGAGATTTCGCCCGAGCTTGCTGCTTCTGCGGCGCAGAGTGAGCAGAAGTCGATGCCAATCGTGAACGACGAATGGTCGAAGACCCCCCGAAATGCGCCGTGCCCATGCGGTTCCGGCAAGAAGTTCAAGGTGTGCCACGGCGCCACCGCCTAGGCATCGCACACCCACCACTCATGCGCGATTTCTCCGACGACATCAAGGACCTGCGACGCCGCCTCGGCGAGGCAGAGGCCTACCTCAAGATCAGCGACAAGCGTGCCCGCCTGGGCGAACTTGAGCTCGAGGTGTCGCGCCCCGATCTGTGGGACGACCAAGAGTTGGCCAAGAAGGTCAATGGTGAGTACTCGAATGTGAAGAGTGACATCGATACGTTCGATGGCCTCTCCAGCGACATCGCCGATACTGAGCTGCTGCACGAGATGGCCCGCGAGGTCGACGATGCCAGTCAAGAGCCCGAGCTGGTTGAAGCAATCGCCAAGACAGCGTCCACGTTGCAGCAACTCGAGATGCGCAGCTTGTTCACCGGCGAACACGACGAGCTCGATTGCATCGTGCAGATCAACGCCAAAGATGGCGGTGTCGATGCTCAGGACTGGAGCGAGATCCTGCTGCGCATGTATGGCCGTTGGGCCGAGCGGCACGGGTTCGGTTTCGAGATCGACGGCATCTCCGAGGGCACTGAGGCCGGCATTCTTTCAGCGGAGTTCACCCTCACGGGTCGCTACGCCTACGGGCTGATGACCAGCGAGCGTGGCACGCATCGCTTGGTTCGCATTAGCCCGTTCGATAATCAGGGCCGGCGCCAGACCAGCTTTGCGGCGGTTCAGGTGTGGCCAGTGCTCGAAGATCCCGACGTTGAGCTCAACGAATCTGACGTGCGCATGGAGGTCTTCCGGGCCAGCGGCGCGGGCGGCCAGCACGTGAACAAGACATCATCGGCGGTGCGGCTCATCCATGAGCCAACCGGTCTGGTGTCGAGCTCGCAAGAAGAGCGCAGCCAGTTGCAGAACCGCGAAAAGGCGATGAACCGGTTGCGTACCATGCTCGCTGCTCGGGTTGAAGAAGAGCGCCAAGTCGAGATGGATCGCATTGCTGGGCGCCAGGCACAAGTTGGCTGGGGCAGCCAGATTCGTAGCTATGTGCTGCAGCCATACCAAATGGTGAAAGACCTCCGCACCGAGGTTGAGTCGGGCAACGTGGCCGCAGTGCTCGATGGCGATCTCGATGTGTTCATGGAGGGTTACCTCCAGCATCGCCGCCGTTCGCAAGAGTGACCTCCGTGGCCCGCCGGGCACTGCTAGGTTTTGCTGTCTGCGGGCGGCAGAAACGTACGTATTCCACTTCCGAGGAGCCAGGTTGATACGCCTCGAGAACGTCACCAAGATTTACAACTCAGAAGTCACCGCCCTGCGCGACGCCACCTTCGATGTTGCCAAGGGCGAATTCGTTTTCCTTGTAGGCCCATCAGGCTCAGGTAAGTCGACCTTGCTGCGGATGATGAACCGCCAAGAGAGCCCCGAAAAGGGTGCTGTCTGGGTGGCCGGACGCAACATCAACGAGATGCCCGATAGCAAGGTGCCGCATCTGCGGCGCAACATCGGCAACATCTTTCAGGACTACAAGTTGCTGCTCAACAAGACCGTTCACGAAAACGTGGCCTTCGCGCTCGAAGTGATTGGTCGCCCCAAGCACGTGATTCGCCAGCAGGTGCCGGCAGTGCTCGACCTCGTGGGGCTCACTGGCAAAGAAGACCGCTTTCCTCACCAACTGTCTGGCGGCGAGCAGCAGCGAGTTTCTATTGCTCGAGCCTTCGTGAACCGTCCGCTCATCTTGCTCGCCGACGAGCCCACCGGAAACCTTGACCCGGCTACTGGCGAGGGCATCATGCGCTTGCTCGATCGAATCAACAAGACCGGCACCACAGTGGTGATGGCCACGCACGACCAACGCATTGTGAACATGATGCGCAAACGCGTGATCCAGATGGACCGTGGCATCATCGTGCGCGACCAGGCCCGCGGGGTGTACGAATAATGCTGTCTCGTCTTGCCTATACGTTCCGTGAGACCGGCGCCAGCCTGCGCCGAAACATCACGCTCACCGTGGCGGCCATCCTCACCAGCGCGGTGTCGCTGTTCTTGGTTGGCGGCACCTTTCTGGTGCAACGCGGCTTCGACAACCTGCTCTCGAAGTGGGCTGGTGGCGTGCAGATGATCGTGTACGTGAGTCCAACGGCCACGCCCGATCAGGTCACCAACATCAAGAGCGCACTCGAGTCGAGTCCCACAGTTGTCGATGTTGGCAAACTCGAGTATCTCAACTTCGAGCAGTCGCTGGCCGAGGCCAAGCGTTTGCTGGCTGCCGACCCCACTACGTTCCGGTTGCTCAACGAAGCCAACTTGCCCACCGAGTTCAAGGTGGTGCCCAAGGCCGGACAACTCAATGTGCTGGTGCAGCTCGCGAACGGATTCGCCGAGGTGCCCAAGGTGCAAAAGGTGGTCCTGGCGCGCGATCAGGTTGAACAGATCAGCAAACTGCGCGACTTCGTGCAAACCGTCACGGTAGGTCTCTCGGTGTTGTTGCTGGTCGGCGCGCTGATCTTGATCTGGACCACGATTCGTACGGCGATGTTTGCCCGCCGACGCGAGATCGAGGTGATGAAGTTGGTCGGCGCCACCAACTGGTTCATCCGAATACCGTTCATGCTCGAAGGACTCATTCAGGGTCTGATCGGAGCGCTGATGTCGTGTGGCTTCCTGCTGTTCTTCAATCGTCTGTGGACCAACGGTGTCGTGAAACTCAAGGGCGATAACGGGTTTATTGCCCTGGTGGTGAGCAACAGCTTCTTGAATCTGGTGATGCTGCTCGTGGTGCTGTTCGGTATGGCCGCTGGCGCGATTGCGTCGGGCGTTGCTGCCAGCCGCTTCCTCGACGTCTAACCCGGCCGACCATCCGCATTCTGCCGACCATCCGCATTCTGCCGACCATCCTCGGTTTGTTGAAGACTTTTGGTCGACTCTCGACCAATAGTCTTCAACAAACGCTTTGGTGGCGGGCGATGAGGTCGATGAGGGTGATGCGGGTCGATCGGGGCAGCGGGCAGAGCATGTTCTAGTTTCGGTGCCATGTACACCGAGATTCTCTACGACGTCGCCGACCACATCGCCACCATCACGCTGAACCGGCCCGACAAGCTCAACGCATTCACCAACACGATGATGCGCGAATTGATCGAGGCATTCGATCGCGTCGATGCCGACGACGACGTGCGCGTGGTCATCGTCACCGGTGCCGGCCGTGGATTTTGTGCGGGTGCCGACCTCTCGGGCGGCGGCGACACGTTCAAGGGCGGCGGCAGCGATGTGCAGACCCGGGTGGGTGTGCCGCGTGACGGCGGTGGCCTGGTGTCGCTACGTATCTTTGAGTGCACCAAGCCGGTGATCGGAGCGATCAACGGAGCTGCAGTTGGCGTCGGCGTCACGATGACCTTGCCGATGGATATTCGCTTGGCCTCCGACGCGGCTCGCTTCGGGTTTGTGTTTGCCCGCCGCGGCATCGTGCCCGAAGCGTGTTCTTCGTGGTTCCTGCCTCGGCTCGTTGGCATCAGCCAGGCTGCCGAGTGGGTCTACACCGGCCGAGTATTTGGTGCCAACGACGCGCTCGATGCGGGTCTCGTGCGCAGCGTGCATCCCGGCGACGAGTTGTTGGCGGCCGCCCGAGCGCTTGCCAGCGAGATCGCCGAGAACACAGCCCCTGTTTCGGTGGCCTTGTCGCGGCAGATGATGTGGCGGATGCTTGGTGCGTCGCACCCGATGGAAGCGCACCGAGTTGATTCGCGTGGCATCAAAGAGCGCGGCAAGAGCGCAGACAGCCGCGAAGGCGTGATGAGCTTCCTGGAGAAGCGCTCGCCAGTGTGGGTTGACAAGGTGAGCGATGGTTTGCCCGAGATTTTTGCCAACTGGGAAGCCCCCGAATTTTCGTGATCTGGGTGGTGTCAGCACTTTGTGACGCAGATCACAAAGTGCAGAAACTGAATCTGCCACTCTGACTCGTCCATCGTCACAAGAGAACGCAAGACTCTTCTTCATAGCTGCAAGAGATAGAAGCAGCGTCTCAAGGAGAGACCGATGATCACACTGTTGAGCAACCGAATCGAATCTGGCGATGTCATCGAACTCGATCGCGACGGGCAGTGGATCTCGGCGATTGTGCTGTTGGCCAACGAAGAGGCGATCATTCTTGATGCCTGCGACGATTCGACGCCGTTCTTGATCCGCCCGATCGATCTCGTGCGGTATCGCCTGTTTCGTCCCGAAGCAGCCTGACGCCACGGCGTAGGCTGCCTGACGATGCCGAACGATGCCGACGCCGAAGCCGAATCCATTTCTGTGTTTGATGCCGTCGGCGGAATGGCCTTCTTCGAACGCCTCGTCGACCACTTTTACGACGGAGTCGAGACCGACGACGTACTTGCGCCGTTGTATCCCGAGGCCCCCGACTTCTCTGGGGCTCGGCACCGACTCACATTGTTCTTGGCCCAATACTGGGGCGGGCCCACCACCTACGCCGAAGAGCGCGGACACCCCAAGCTGCGCATGCGTCATTTCCCGTTTCCGGTTGGTCCGTTGCAACGCGACCATTGGATGTTGCACATGGCCAACGCTGTGAAGCTCAGCGGAGCCTCGCCCGAGATTGAGCACACGTTGATTGAGTACTTCGTACGTGCAGCCGAGCACCTGCGCAACGACACGGGGTTACCGATTAGTAGCGCCGATTATCGACGCTGAGCGAACTCTTGGCGTCAGCGGCGCAACGCGTAACACGCCACCGCAGCCGCAGCTGCAGCATTGAGTGAGTCGACTCCAGGCGCCATCGAGATCGTGGCGCGAAGGCTGGCAGCGTCGAGCAGTTCGTCGCTGAGTCCGGTGCGCTCGGCGCCCAAGAGCAGCATCACCGGTTGATGCGCGGCTGGCAGCACGCAGTTCAGAGGTATCGCGTCGTCGGCTAGCGCAAGGGCTACCACGAGTGTGCCGTTGTTGCGCGCCGCTCGCACGGTGTCGACCAACGACTCGCTACGGGCGAAGGGCAGCACAAACGACGTACCCATCGAGACGCGCAAGGCTCGCCGGGCCAATGGGTCGGCGCTCGTGCGATCGAGCAGTAGCCCGTTCCAGCCGAGCGCCGAAGCGCTGCGCACGACGGTGCCGATGTTCACGGGATTGTCGACTGCCTCAAGCGCGACGATCCGGTGGCCGCCAGCAAGTGCGTTGGGATCGAGCGGTGGCGGTCGTCGAAACAGCGCAACGATCGATAACGGCACGCCGAGGCCCATGCCAGCGCGGCGAACATCTTCGGTGCCCGCGTACTGCTCGACGTCGGGGCCGAAGCGATGGATAACAGGCGGGGGAGCGGCAACATCGAAGAACGCCATCACGGCCTCGTAGCCGGCGTCGAGCGCGCGGGCGACCACGAGGTCGCCCTCGGCAACAAAGAGCCCGGCGCCGGTTTGTTCACGCCGATCGGCGCGGGTGTTGATGCCGCGCTCGCGCATGCGGAACTGGGCGATGCGCCCGTCATCGGGATCATCGATGACGATCATGTAGTGGCCGTCAGAACAGCCACTTGTATGGGGACCAATCGGGGTCGCGCTTTTCTAGGAACGATTCGCGGCCCTCTTGGGCTTCGTCGGTCATGTAGGCCAAGCGCGTTGCCTCGCCCGCAAACACTTGCTGTCCCACGAGTCCGTCGTCGATGAGGTTGAACGAGAACTTGAGCATGCGCTGCGCGGTGGGACTCTTTGAGTTGATCTTGCGGCCCCATTCGAGCGCCGTGGCTTCGAGTTCGTCGTGGGCCACAACGGCGTTCACCATGCCCATGCGGTATGCGTCGTCGGCGGTGTATTCGTCGCCGAGGAAGAAGATCTCGCGGGCAAACTTTTGGCCGACTTGGCGTGCCAGATATGCCGAACCGAATCCGCCATCGAAGCTGGCGACATCGGCATCGGTTTGCTTGAACCGTGCGTGCTCGCGACTGGCGATAGTGAGGTCGCTCACCACGTGCAAGCTATGTCCTCCACCGGCGGCCCAACCGGGCACCACCGAGATAACGACCTTGGGCATGAAGCGAATGAGGCGTTGCACCTCGAGGATGTGGAGTCGTCCGGCGCGGCCTGGCTCGATAGTTGCGGCGGTCTCGCCGGCGGCACCGTCGGGGCCTTCGGGCAGCGTGTACTTGTAGCCATCGCGGCCGCGGATGCGTTGGTCGCCGCCGCTGCAAAATGCCCACCCGCCGTCTTTGGCCGATGGTCCGTTGCCGGTGAGTAGCACGCAGCCCACGTCGGTGCTCATGCGCGCGTGGTCGAGTGCGATGTAGAGCTCGTCGACTGTGTGTGGACGAAACGCGTTGCGCACCTCGGGCCGGTTGAACGCAATGCGCACGGTGCCGTGAGCCTTGGCTCGGTGGTAGGTGATGTCGGTAAAGGAAAATTCCGGAACCGTGTGCCACGCCGTTGGATCGAAGATGTCGGAAATCACGGTCACATGTTGACCGCTTTATGACGTCAGCGCCACATTGTTGTGGCGGCGAGGCACTCATCGGCAAGACTCACGGGATGAGTGGTCTCGAAATCTTTGGTATTGGCGGCGTTGGAGAGATCGGGCCGGGCGCTGATCTCGCCGATATCAGCACACGCGCCGCGAGCGATGCGGGCACTCCGTTGCAGAGCGGCGATGTGTTGATCGTGACGAGCAAGATCGTTTCGAAAGCTGAGGGCCGCACGGTTGAGCTTGATGACATCACGCCGTCGCAGTTCGCGCTCGAGTGGTCGAAGCAGTGGGATAAGGACGCCGCCGTCACCGAGATTGTGTTGCGCGAAGCAAAGCGTGTGGTGCGTCAGATCGGACCCATCCTCATTACCGAAACCCATCACGGTTTCGTCTGCGCGAACTCCGGTGTTGATCAGTCGAGCAGCGGAGCCCATGGTCGCGCTGTGCTGCTGCCGCTCGACTCCGATGACAGTGCCCGCCGAATTCGCGCGGGCCTCTTGGCCATTGGCCTCGATGTGGCCGTGATCATCAGCGACACATTCGGCCGGGCGTGGCGCGAGGGACAAACCGACATCGCTATTGGCATTGCAGGCATGCAGCCAATTCTGAGCTACATCGGCCAGTTCGACCCACACGGACACGAGTTCAAGGTGCAGGCGTTGTGCGTGGCCGACGAACTCACCGGCGCTGCCGAACTGGTGAAGGGCAACCTCAGTCGGGTGCCCCTGGCTGTGGTGCGTGGCTACCAATGGGAGCGCGACGACACGGCAACAATTGCTCCGGTGCTTCGTGATCAGAGCCGGGACCTGTTCCGCTAAGGACTTTTGTAATTTCATCGGTCGGTGACTCGACCATCTACCTACCAGTAGGTAGGCTCCGTTTTGTGACCCCACAGACCTTCCTCGCTGAACTCGAACCGGTGGCCGGCAAGTTGCTCGACCGGCATCTCGCGACAGCGAAAGAATGGTTTCCGCACGAGTTGGTTCCCTACGACCGAGGCCACGACTTTCCGCCCGGATACCAGTGGTCGCCTGCCGACTGCAATCTCGATGGTGCCGAACTCCCCGAGGCCGCTCGCAGTGCATTGTTTGTGAACCTGCTCACCGAGGACAACCTGCCCTATTACTTCCGCGACATTGAGCGGATGTTCACGATGGACGGCGCCTTCGGAACATGGAACAGGCGTTGGACTGCCGAAGAGGGCCGACACTCAATCGTGATGCGCGATTACCTCACTGCCACTCGGGCGATCGAGCCAGTGGCCCTCGAGCGCGGCCGAATGGCGCAAGTGTCGGCGGGCGAGGT
>JAPKZR010000306.1 GCA_026393695.1 Actinomycetota bacterium | reverse complement strand
GCGGCACGTTGACTGGCTCGCTGCGACCCGGCACATAGACCTCTTCGAATCGTTTCGCCAACGACGCGATTGGAATCTCATCTTCAAGACCCAGAGCGCGCACCACGCGCTCGGCAACTGCAAGCTGACCCTTGCCACCATCGACCAAGAGCAACTGCGGCGGGTAGGCAAACTTGCCTGGCCGATCGCCGCGATCGTTGGCCGGCTGATCTCGTTGGTCGAGATACGCAGTGAGGCGACGGGTGAGCACTTCTTCCATCGCCGCGTAATCGTCGTTGCCTGCAACTGTCTTCACCTTGAAGCGCCGGTACTCGCGTTTGTTCGGAAGACCGTCCTCGAGCACGACCATCGAACCCACGTAGTCGGTGCCTTGTAAGTGCGCCATGTCGTAGCACTCGATGCGCAGTGGCGCCTCGGGCAGCCCAAGCATGTCTTGCAACTCGGTGAGCGCCCGACTGCGAGTGTTGTGATCGGCAGCGCGCCGCAGGCGGTGACGCATGAACTCTTCTTTGGCATTGCGTGTGACGGTCTCGTGCAGATCGCGCTTATCGCCACGCTGCGGCACACGAATCTGCACCCTCGAACCACGCAGATGGGTGAGCCATTCCTCGTAGGTGTGCGAGTCGTCGGCGTCTACGGGAACGAGCACTTGCTTGGGAATACCAAGCGGAGGCTCGTCGCCATACATCTGCTCCATGATGCGATCGACGAGTCCGCCAGGCGTGAGATCTTCGACCTTGTCGAGCACGAAACCCTTACGTCCAACAACGCGGCCCTTGCGCACAAAGAACACCTGCACGGCCGCTTCGAGTTCGTCTTCGGCCAGACCAATGACATCGATGTCTTCGCTGCGCTCGGCAACCATCTGTTGCTTCTCGATGGCGCGCTGCACTGCGGCCCAGCGGTCTCGCAGCCTGGCTGCGCGCTCGAACTCAAGTTCTTTCGCAGCGGCGCGCATGTCGGCTTCAAGCTTCTGCACGATTTCGTCGGTATCGCCATCAAGAAAGCCGCAGAGCTCGGTCACCTGTTGGAAGTACTCGGGCTTTTCGATGTTGCCAACGCAAGGCCCGCTGCACTTCTCGATGTGGAACAGCAGGCATGGGCGACCGAGCCGTTGGTGCTCGTTGAACTTGCCGTTGCTGCACGTGCGAATGGGGAAGCTACGCAGCAGCAGATCGAGCGTGTCGCGAATGGCATAGGCGTGGGCATACGGACCGAAGTAGCGCACGCCCTTGCGCTTGCGGCCGCGCATCACCAACGCTCGGGGCCACTCTTCGTCCATGGTCACCGCAAGAAACGGATAGCTCTTGTCGTCGCGCAGTCGAATGTTGAAACGCGGACGATGCTCTTTGATGAGGCTGAACTCGAGCATCAACGCTTCGACTTCGTTGCGCACCTCAATCCACTCGACGGTTTCTGCCGTGGCCACCATCTGCGCGGTGCGGGTGTGCATGTTGCGCGGATCTTGGAAATAGTTACTCAGCCGTTGACGCAGGTTTGAGGCCTTGCCCACATAGATAACCCGGCCCTCGCCGTCTTTGAACTGATACGACCCGGGTGTTTCGGGGATCGTTCCGGTCGGCGGGCGCTTCACCATGATCTGCTGAGCTTACGTGGCACCTGCCACCCAAGACGCTGCCTTGCGAAGAGTGACCACTAGGGTGATCGGGATGCCTGGTCGTTATCGCTTCTCGTTCCCTGCACGTCGCGGTCACTCTGATCCATGGTTCCGCGTGGGCACCATCGATGTCACGACCACCGTGCTGGTCACCGCGCTGTGCGTCATCTCCATTTTCGTGTGGGCCATCGACAGCACGCTGCTGCTGCACACCTTTTTGAATCCGAGCAAGGTGCTCCATGGGCAACTCTGGCGCCTGCTCACCTGGCCGGTCACCAACGACCTCGCTGGCAACAACGCGATCTGGAACGTGATCTCGATCGCCCTGTTTTGGTATTTCGGCAAGCACGTCGAGAACCAAATTGGTCGTGCCAAGTTCGCGTGGATGCTGGTGCTTATCGCCGTCATCTCGGGCATCGTGGCCTCCGGACTCGATGTGGAGCTGTTCTCAATCCGCTCGATCGAGGTAGCCCTGTTCGTGGTGTTTGTGGTGCAGAACCCACGAGCACCATTCTTCTTCGGCATCCCGGCGTGGGCCTTGGCAGCCGTGATGATTGGCATCGAGATTCTGCAGTACTTCGCCGACCGCGCCTACGAACGGATCATCGTGCTGCTGGTCACCATTGGCACTGCCGTCTGGTCGGCGCGCAGCTTCGAGATGTTGCCCGATCTGCACTGGTTACCCAAGCTCAAACTGGGCGGCGGCCGCAAGAAGCCAGCAAAGCGCAAGCACAGCGGGCCCGTGGTTGTCGAGGGCCGTTGGCCAACAACACCTACGTACACCCCCATGCAGGATCAGGCTGCGGTTGACCGCATCCTCGACAAGATCGCCTCAGTAGGCATGGACGGCCTGAGCGCCGACGAGAAGAAGCAACTCAACGAGGCCAGCAAGCGGCTTCGCAAGCAAGGCAACTAAACCTCGAGCAGCGGCTTTAAGAATCGGCCAGTGTGGCTGGCTGGCAAGCTGGCGATGTGCTCGGGCGCACCTTCGCCAACGATGAGGCCGCCACCGCCGCCACCTTCGGGACCAAGATCGATGACCCAATCGGATGTCTTGATGACATCGAGATTGTGCTCGATGACCAACACCGTGTTGCCTTGATCGACCAAGCGCGACAACACCGTGAGCAGGCGGCGCACGTCTTCGAAATGCAAACCAGTGGTGGGTTCGTCGAGCAGATAAATGGTGTGGCCGGTGGACCGCTTTGCAAGCTCGGCGGCGAGTTTCACGCGCTGCGCTTCGCCACCCGACAGCGTGGGGGCAGGCTGACCCAAGCGCACGTAGCCGAGCCCCACATCGACCAGCGTCTGCATGTAGCGCGAGATGGCTGGTTGATTGGTGAAGAAACCGACGGCCTCGGCCACCGGCATATCGAGCACCTCGGAGATGTTCTTACCCTTGAACTGAATGTCGAGTGTGTCGCGGTTGTAGCGAGCACCCTTGCAGACCTCGCACGGCACGTAGACGTCGGGAAGGAAGTGCATCTCGATCTTGATGGTGCCATCACCGCTGCACGCCTCGCAGCGGCCACCGGCCACGTTGAAGCTGAAGCGGCCCGGCATGTAGCCACGCACCTTTGACTCTTGCGTGGTGGCGAACAACTTGCGGATGTTGTCGAACACGCCCGTGTAGGTGGCCGCGTTCGAGCGCGGGGTACGGCCAATGGGCGACTGGTCCATGTCGATGACCTTGTCGAGCAGCTCGATGCCCAGCACCGACGTATGCCGGCCGGCTGCTTGCTTCGACTTGTAGATCTTTTGCATGAGCGACGGCAGCAAGATGTCGCGAACCAACGAGCTCTTGCCCGAGCCCGACACGCCCGTGACCGCCACGAAACATCCGAGCGGAATACGCACATCGATGTTCTGCAAGTTGTGTTCGCGAGCGCCCTTTACGGTGAGCCAGTCGTTGCCAGGGGCACGCCGTTTTTGCGGCACTGGGATGCTGCGCTTGCCCGAGAGGTATTGGCCGGTAATGGACTCTTTGGTCTTGAGGATGCCCTTGACCGGCCCGCTATAGACCACTGCCCCACCGTGCTCGCCGGCACCGGGACCAATATCGACGATCCAGTCGCTGGCGCGAATGGTGTCTTCGTCGTGCTCGACCACCAACACCGTGTTGCCCAAATCTCGCAGTCGCACAAGCGTCTCGATGAGGCGATGGTTGTCTCGTTGGTGCAAGCCAATGGACGGCTCATCGAGCACGTACAGCGTGCCCACAAGACCGGAGCCGATCTGGCTGGCAAGACGAATTCGCTGCGCTTCGCCACCGGCAAGGGTGCCCGCAGAGCGCGACAGCGACAGGTAGTCGAGGCCGACATCGAGCAAGAAACCGAGGCGGGCGTTGACCTCTTTCACGACGCGCTCGGCAATCATGCGATCTCGCTCGCTGAGCTCGAGGCCCACCAAGAACTGTGCGGACTCGCCGATGCTCATATCGCACACTTCGGAGATGTGCTTGTCGTTGACCGTGACGGCCAAGCTGGCCGGCTTCAGTCGAGCGCCGCCACATGTGGGACACGGCACGAGGCGCATGTAGCCCTCGTATTGCTCGCGGCTCCAGTCGCTCTCGGCAGCCTGATGGCGGCGCTTGATCCACGGGATGACACCTTCGTAGGCAGTGGAATAGGCGCGGGTACGGCCGTAGCGATTCTTGTATTTCACGGCCACGTTGCCATCGACGCCATGCAGCACGATCTTCACTTGCTTGGCGTTCATCGCGCTCCACGGCGCATTGATGTCGATCTCGTAGACATCGGCGACCGCTTCGATCATGCGATTGAAGTACTGCGTGTGCGCCGAACGCCAAGGAGCGATTGCACCGCCGGTAATAGACAGGTCCGGGTCGGGCACGATGAGGTCGGGGTCGATCTCAAAGGTGGTGCCAAGGCCGTCGCACGCCGCGCATGCGCCATAGGGAGAGTTAAACGAGAAGTTACGCGGGGCGAGCTCTTCGAAACTGGTGCCGCAGTTTGGGCAGGCCAAGTGCTGGCTGAATGTGAGCGTGTCTTGGGCCTCACCGTCTTTGCCAACGATCTCGATTTCGGCCACGCCATCGGCCAACTTGAGCGCGGTCTCAAGGCTGTCGGTAAGTCGACGCTCGATGCCCTCGCGGCGCACCAGACGGTCGATGACTACCTCGATGGAGTGGTTCTCATAACGCGCCAAGCTCTCATCGCGTTTGAGGAACTCGACGATGTCGACGAGTTCGGTGTCGACACGCGCACGCACGTATCCCTGTCCAGCGAGGTCTTCGAGCAGCGTTTTGTACTCGCCCTTGCGGCCGCGCACCACCGGAGCCAGCACCTGAAAGCGAGTGCCCTCGGGCATCAGCAAAATGCGATCGACGATTTCCTGCGGGGTTTGGCGCTGCAAAAGGGTGCCGTCGGTGGGGCAATGTTGAATGCCGATGCGCGCGTAGAGCAAGCGCAGATAGTCGTAGACCTCGGTGATGGTGCCAACGGTTGAGCGAGGGTTACGGCTTGCCGACTTCTGATCGATCGCGATGGCCGGCGAGAGTCCCTCGATGACATCGACATCGGGCTTGTCCATCTGACCCAAGAACTGGCGGGCGTATGCGCTGAGGGACTCGACGTAACGGCGCTGTCCTTCGGCATAGATGGTGTCGAACGCAAGGCTTGATTTACCGGAGCCAGAAAGCCCCGTGAACACGATGAGCTTGTCACGCGGAAGGTCGACGCTGACATTGCGCAGGTTGTGCTCGCGAGCGCCGCGAGTGAACACGATGAGCTTGTCACGCGGAAGGTCGACGCTGACATTGCGCAGGTTGTGCTCGCGAGCGCCGCGAACGATGATCTTGTCGGCCATTGAACGAACCTATCTAGAGAAGCAGAGCGAGGGGAAACGGAGAACTGGGTCAGCCGGCATCGCGAAGTTCGCGACGCAGGTCGTTGATTTCGTCGCGCAGGCGCGCTGCGTACTCGAAGCGAAGCTCGACCGATGCTTCGTGCATTTCTTCTTCGAGGGTGAGAATGAGCCGGGCCAACTCTTGCTGCGGCAGCGTCTTGATTTCGCGCTGCACCTTGTCTCGTTCGCGCTGCTTGCGCCGATCCTTGCCAGGCACCGGCGCCGACGAGTCGGGACGAAGCAGCGACAAGATGTCGCCCACGGCCTTGCGAATGGTCTGCGGATTGATGCCGTGCTCAAGGTTGTAGGCGATCTGACGCTCGCGTCGACGCTGCGTTTCTTCGATAGCCCGAGCCATCGAGTTGGTGATGCGATCGGCGTACATGATGACCTGACCATCTACGTTTCGAGCCGCACGACCCATGGTCTGGATCAGCGATGTCTCGCTGCGCAGGAAGCCTTCTTTGTCGGCGTCGAGAATGGCGACCAACGACACCTCGGGAAGGTCGAGACCCTCGCGTAACAGGTTGATGCCCACCAGCGCGTCGAACTCGCCGAGACGTAACCCTCGCAGCGTCTCGATGCGCTGGATGGTGTCGATGTTGCTGTGCATATAACGCACGCGCAGGCCTTGCTCAAGTAGGTACTCGGTGAGGTCTTCGGCCATCTTCTTGGTGAGCGTGGTGATGAGCACGCGGTCGCCCTGAGCGACACGGGCGTTTACGTTTTCGATGAGGTCGTCGATCTGACCCTTGGTGGGCTTGACGATGACCTCAGGATCGATGAGACCAGTGGGGCGCACGATCTGCTCGACCACGCGCTGCGACACCTTGAGTTCGTAGGCCGACGGGGTGGCCGACAAGAACACGCACTGCGGAATACGTTCGAGCACTTCTTCGAACCGCAGCGGCCGGTTGTCACGCGCGCTGGGCAAACGAAACCCGTGCTCGACCAACTGGTCTTTGCGGCTGAGGTCGCCCATGTATTGGCCGTGCAACTGCGGCACCGCAACATGGCTTTCGTCGATGACCAACAAGAAGTCGTCGGGGAAATAGTCGATGAGAGTGAACGGCGGTTCGCCATGAGTGCGGCCGTCGATATGCATCGAGTAGTTCTCGATGCCGTTGCAATAGCCCACTTCTTGAATCATCTCGAGGTCGTATTCGGTGCGCATGCGTAGGCGCTGCACTTCGAGCAACTTGCCCTCGGCCTGGAACCACGCCAAGCGCTCTTGCAGTTCGGCCTCGATGCCGATGACCGCCTTGCGCATGCGCTCGTCGCCGGCCACATAGTGAGTGGCGGGAAACACCATCACCTCAGTCATCTCGCTGAGCTGCTCGCCGGTGAGCGGGTCGATCATCGTGATGCGGTCGACGGTGTCGCCGAACATCTCGATGCGCAACACGTTTTCGTCGTATGACGGATGAACCTCGATGGTGTCGCCGCGCACTCGGAACTTGCCGCGACCCAACGCGATGTCGTTGCGGTCGAATTGCAGGTCGACGAGCCGACGCAAGATGCTGCGCTGGTCGTAATCGACACCTGTGTGCAGCTCGAGCAACTGGCCCTTGTATTCGGCGGGGTTACCCATGCCGTAGATGCAGCTGACCGATGCCACGACGATGGTGTCACGACGAGTGAGCAACGCTGCCGTAGCGCTGTGTCGCAACCGGTCGATCTCGTCGTTGACCGATGAGTCTTTCTCGATGTAGGTGTCGCTCGAGGCCATGTACGCCTCGGGCTGGTAGTAGTCGTAATAACTCACGAAGTACTCGACCCGGTTGTCGGGGAAGAACTCGCGCATCTCTTGCGCCAACTGCGCGGCGAGCGACTTATTGGGAGCCAAGATCAGCGTTGGCTTTTGGACCTTCTCGATGGTCCAGGCAATGGTGGCCGACTTACCCGAGCCGGTGATGCCCAGCAACGTCTGAAATCGAAGGCCTTGTTCGATGCCTTCGGTGAGGCTGGCCACCGCCGCTGGTTGGTCACCAGCAGGGGCGAAATCGGAGACCACCTTGAACGGAATCACCCGGCGAGTGTATCAGCGAACAATCGTTCGACTTACGCCAAGCTCTTGCCATCGGTGGCATCGGGTGGGTCGACCGGATCGGCGAGGCGTTGGTCGTCGGCAGCAACCGGCTCTAATCCCTGCATCCATTGCCACAATGCCGGCAGCAACAGCGCCAGCGCGTCGCGGTCGCCTGAGTTGTCGATGACATAGTCGGCCTTTGCCAAGCGCTCTTCGCGTGTGGCCTGGCGAGCAATACGCGCCCGAGCATCGGTTTCGTCCATGCCGCGAATGTTCACCAGACGATCGATAGCGATATCGACTGGCGTGTCGACAACGGCAACGCCTGCTACTGGGTAGCGACTGTTCTCGATGAGCAGCGGCACATCGAGCACCACCACCGAGTCGGTACTGAGGTGCTCGCGCATGCGCGACCGGATTGCCCGGCCAATTTCGGGGTGGACCAACGCATTGAGTTCTTTGAGGATCTCGGGGTTTGGAAACACGATGGCGGCCAGCGCCAAGCGATCGAGCGACCCATCGGCGGCCACAATCTCTTGACCAAATCGCTCGACGATTGCGTTGAACACGGGCGCACCCGGCTGCTGCAACTCACGCGTCATTGCATCGGCATCGATGATCACGGCACCAAGCCGAGCGAGGCCCTCGGACACTGTTGACTTGCCCGAACCAATGCCACCTGTAAGTCCAACAACAATCATGCACCGACGGTAGCAACTCGCACAGCTACCATCAGAACCTTGATGAGTGAACCCCTTGAACCGCGCGAGCCATCACGGCCTC
>JAPKZR010000060.1 GCA_026393695.1 Actinomycetota bacterium | reverse complement strand
GCCGGCTTCGACCGCGTCTTCGTGATGGACCACTTCTATCAATTGCCCGGACTTGGCGCTCCCAGCGAGCCAATGTTCGAGTGCTACTCGTTGTTGTCGGCCTTGGCACAGCACACCAACACAGTTCGGCTGTCGGCACTCGTGACCGGCAACACGTATCGCCATCCCACGCTGTTGGCGAAGACCATCACTGCGCTCGACGTCGTGTCGAACGGTCGCGCCACGCTCGGCATTGGCGCCGGTTGGTTCGAGCTCGAGCACAAGTCGCTGGGCTTTGAGTTCGGCACATTTACCGATCGATTCGAGAAGCTCGAAGAGGCATTGCAGATTGTGCTGCCGATGCTGCGCGGCGAGAAGGTCACCCTTGAGGGCAAGCATTATCAGGTGGTCGATGCAATGAACTCGCCTGCGCCTGTGTCACGCATCCCCATCATGATCGGTGGCAGCGGTGAGAAGAAGACACTGCGCATGGTTGCTCAATACGCCGATGAGTCGAACCTGTCGAGCGGATCCATCGACGAGATTCCGCGCAAGCTCGATGCGCTAGCAGCGCACTGCCAACGACTCGGGCGCGATCGCTCGGAGATCAAAGTCACCAAGCTGCAGATGGTGTGTATCGCTCCCACGATGGAAGATGCCGATGCCGCTGTTCGTTCCATCGCTGCCGTAAAGGGCTGGAACAATGAAGTCATCGAGATGATGAAGCACGTGCTGATCTATGGCGATGCCGACACCGTGGGCGAGAAATTGCTCGCCGCGATGAACACCGGTATCGACGGCCTCACCATCAACCTCGCAGCGAATGGTCACAACACCGATCGCATTGGCTTGCTTGGCGAGGTTGCGCTGAAGGCCACTCAGTCCGCCGCCTAGCGCCCATGCGGCCGGACGGGCGGCTCTGACAGCGCAGCTACAGTCGGGTGCATGACCGCTGTGATTGTGTATGCCGACATCGTGTGCCCGTTCGCCTATATCGGCCTCACGCGATTGCTGCAGCGCCGCGACGAATTGGGCCGCCCCGATGTGCATCTGCAGATCCGCAGTTGGCCGCTCGAGATCGTGAATGGCAAGCCGGTCGATGGCGCTTTCATTGGTGAGGAGATCGACGAGATCAAGCCTCAGGTGGCGCAAGACCTATTCGCTGGTTTCAAGGTCTCAGCGTTTCCGGCGAGCACATTGCCGGGGCTCGCGCTCACCGCGGCGGCCTACGACATTGACGATGCCACGGGTGAGTCGGTTGCGATGGAACTGCGCCGGCTGGTGTTTGAGCACGGCGTCAACATCGATGATCACACCGTGATCGAAGCGGTGGCTGCCCGCCATGGCATGACATCGCTTGGCACAGTCGATGTGGTGATGGCCGAGTACCAAGCGGGCAAGGCTCAGCAAGTGGTTGGCTCGCCGCATTTCTTCATTGGCGACAAGTCGATGTTCTGCCCAACGTTGAACATCAAACGTGTCGACGGCGTCCTTCAGGTTGAGATGGATGTCGAAGCTTTTCAGGCACTTGTTGCCGACTGCTTTGACTGAAGATCTTCGGCTGAAAATCTTCCACTGAAGTTACGCGCAGCCCAGCACACGAAGGAACGCGTCGTGAACGCTGAGCGCATCCATGTCGGTGACAACGTTGATCAATGACGATTCATCGGCAATGCCACGAATACGCCCATCGAAATCGCCTGATTCGAGAGCGTCGATAGTCATCGGTGTGAACGTGAACAGCGATGGTTCGAACAGCATGAGTAATGCGGCGGGGTCATGCGCCGCGCTTGAAGTACCCCTTGCAAATGGTGTCCGTGTGGCCAGCCAGGTCCAGAAACGCTGCGCTTGATCGGCCATCAAGGCTCCGAGCGGGTGTGCCTCGGCGATGCGTTGCGTGTCTGCCTGGTCGATCATCACTCTCAAGGTTTGGTTGAGCGGCATGATCGTCATCGACATGCCCGATCGCAGCACGATCTCGGTGGCGGCTGCATCAGACGAGAAGTTGTGCTCGGGCCAACCGCGGGTGAACTCGCCGCCCATCAGCGTGAGGTGGCGAACGTTTGATGCGAAACCCGGGTCGCGAAGCACTGCGGTGGCGATGTTGGTGAGTGGCCCGATTGCAACGATGTCGAGCGAGCCGGGGTTGATTGCCGCCCGTTCGATGAGCACGTCTACTGCGTCGCCGCTCGCGTAGTTGGCGTCAGCCAACCCGTCGACGTGACGGCCTTCGTGCCCCGCCCACATGTGCTCGCATCCGCGATACACGGGAGCCTCGATACCCATGGCCAACAGTGCAACAGAGGCGAGCCGTGCACGAAGCTCGGTATCGCCGTACACAACGGTGACGGCCTCGAGCGAGACGTTGGCGAGACCGGGCAACATTGCAAGGGTCCAGAGGTCGTCGACATCGGTACCGATGTCGGTGTCGATAATGAGACGCATGCGCGCTGTTAGCTGTCGCGAGCAGTGGTGTCGATGACGCCGCGAAAGTCGGGCGGCATGGTGGTCTTCTGCTCGTTGAGATTGTCGGCAACGCGCTGGGCCAGGCCACCTTGATTGATGATGGTGCGAACCACCGTGGAGCCCAGCAGGCCACCCATGGGAATCTGACCCGCAGCAACGGCAGCAATGAGTGCGCTAGAGACCTGCGCCGCAACAGGTTGCACCTTTGACCACTCGACTTGATCGGCCATGTCGCGCATTGCCTTGCGGGGCCCGCTCGTGCGCTCGGCGGTGGCCGTGCGCACGCCATTCCAGTCGACGTTGCGTAGCGCGCTGGAGATGTCGTCGGCGTCGGCATTGAGCTCGGTGTCGGTGCGAGTTTTCGAGCTGCCTGAACGCGCGGCGCGAAGCATTTTGACTACGCCCTCGAACTGATCGCTCGCGCTTGGCCAGATGGGCTCGGCTGGCGCTTCGTCGCCTTGCTTGCCCGCTTGGTAATCGGCCTTGAGCGCGGCTGCGGCCTGCTTGGCTCTCGCCTTCCAATCGGTGGTGCGTGCAGCGCGGATGCCGCGGCCAATGGCCCCGGCCGCGCCTGCGGGAGCATCGGGATCGGGCGTCGTCATTCTGCACACAATACCCAGCCGAGTACTTCGGGCAGACTGTCGCAATGGAAACCGAGCTCCTCTACTTACGCGACGCCTACTTGCAGCAATTCGAAGCACGCGTCGTCGGTGTTCGCGACAACGCAATCGCGCTTGATCAGACCGCCTTCTATCCAACGGGCGGTGGTCAACCTCACGACGTAGGCACGTTGAGCGGGCTTGAGGTCACCGAAGTGCGCAAGGAGGATGGTCTCGTCTGGCACACCGTTGTTGGCGTACCGCTTCCAGCGCCTGGGGCGACTGTTGCTGGAGTTGTCGAGTGGAGCCGTCGCCACCACTTAATGCGTACCCACACGGCGTTGCATGTGTTGTGTGGTGTCATCTGGAACGAGTGGCACGTACCCGTTACCGGCGGCAACATGGAGCCGCTCAGCGCACGCATGGACTTCGAGTTTGACCCCTTGCCCGAAGGCTTTGCGGCCACTGTCGAGGCGCTCGTGAATGCTGAGCTTGCGGCGGATCGGCCGATCGAAGTTGGCTTCTTGCCACGTGACACGGCTGTGCACGATGCCGACCTCATCCGCACCAAGGTCAACATGATTCCCGAGTCGGTCAGTGAGATTCGAGTCGTCGACATCGTCGGTCTCGACAAGCAAGCCGACGGCGGAACTCACGTGCGGAGCACTGGCGAGGTTGGCCGTATTCGTGTGGTGAAGACCGAGAACAAAGGCAAAGGCAACAAGCGCATCCGGGTCGAGATCATCGACGCCTGATTAGCAGCAGGCACTGGGCGCGTCGGTCACGCTGCATGCCATCTCGGGCGCGTCGCCCTTTACGTAGTAGATCTCCCAATCGTTCTCGGGACCCTTCACCCAGGTTTTGTCCTGAACGGCGAAGCAACACGAAACGTCTTCTTGAATCTCTTGCGCCATACCGAGATCGTTGGCGCGGGTGATCATGGCAGCGACAGCCTCGACATTTTCGACCTCGACACCAATGTGGTTCAACGAACCAGGCTCGCCGGCGCCGGTGAACAAGATCAGCTTGAGCGGCGGATCGGCGATCGCGAAGTTTGCGTATCCCTCGCGGATCTTTGCCGGGGGAGTGTTGAACAGCTTGGTGTAGAACTCGATCGAGGCGTCGAGGTCGGCAACGTTGAGTGCAAGTTGGACACGAGACATTTCAGACTCCTTTGAGAAGAGACACGAGCAGCGACGTCGACGAGTTATCGACACCGTTCGATGGCGTAACCGTATCGAATCACGCGCCGACCCCGGCGCGGATCAGTTGGCTATGGCATCTAGCCCATGCCGCTCACCATAGCGAGACGCAGCAGCAGGCAAATTGGGACTTTCGGCCCTAGTGGCATTCTTGCTGGAATCCGCATAATGAGGGACAAGTTGATGCACGAAAGCGCATCGACCGGTGACGGCAAGGAGCTCGCGGTTTCCCCGAACCGCTGAGCCGGCCGTCACCGAAAAGTCTTCGTGGGCAGCCCTGAGATTCTCAAGGGCGCCGACGTGCGCCAGGGTCATGACGCCTCGCCGTATGATCTGCAACGTGTCGAACCAAGCCCGTCGCTATCTCATCCTCAGCGGCGTCGCTGTCATTGCGTGGTATCTGTGCGTGCTCTTCTTGTGGGCGGCGCAACCGCTCTCTGACTCCGTCCCAGTTGGTGTCAGCAAGGAAACGGGTGCGCCGGTGTCTCAAAGCGTTTCGTGCTACACGCTGTTTGCCAGCACATCGCGCAGCACCGAACCGCTTCCACTGCTCGGTGAATCGCTTACCTACTCGCGGATGCCGTGCACCCGGGTTCACACCCATGCCCGCATTGTTTTTGCAATCGACACGTTGGTGTTGCTCGCCGTCTTGGCGCTGCTCGTTGTTGTCGCCAAGCGCATGCGCGCCCACGATGCCGCCGAGAAGCTGGCGCTCAGTCGCGTGTGAGGTCTTCGGCCGCTTGGCGCACTTGCCAGTCGCGGTCAACGAGCGCTGCGCTGAGCGCGGCTTCAACTTCGTCGCCATCGAAAGGCGCCAAGGCCAACACGGCGCGCCGGCGGACGGCGGGCTTGTCGGTACAACCCGCAAGGATTGCGGATAAGCCGCGGTCGTCACCGATAGCGCCAAGCGCGGCGACGCTGGCTTCGCGCACGAGCGCATCGTCGTGCTCGGTGGCCAAGCCGATTAAGCAGAACAGTTCGTCGTCGGAGACCAACTCGTGTTCGCCGCACGACCATGCTGCTACCTCGATGACGGTTGAGTCTGAGTCGTGCAGCAAAGCGAGCATCGACAACGCGGGGTAGTGAGCGGCGACCTCGGCCGCACGGCGGCGAACCGACGGAGTCCCGTCGTTGAAGCTTTCGATGAGTTCGTTGGTGCGCAATGCGCCAAGACGATGCAGGGCGCCAAGCGCGGTGCCGCGCACAGATGGGTCTGCGTCGCTCAAGCCTTGGCGTGCGGTGTCGGGATCGCCGGTGTGGCCGGCGAGAGCGACGACGCGGCGACGATGTGCGGCGGTTGCGGTGGGCAGGATGGTCATCGACGCAGCATGTCTGAGAGCGTGGTGACGAACCACGAAAGGCTGACGGCTAGAGCGATGGCGGCGAGTGCGCCGATCAGCATCGAAAGTGCGCTGGCGCTGGCAAGAGCCCACAAACGCTTCAGCACAGGAGTGGGGTGATATGCCGGCACTGCGAGTTCGTCGACCTCGATACCTGGCAAGCGTTCTTGGTTGCCGCGTGTAGGTTTGGGCGTGGCTCTGGCAGTCTTACGCCAGCCAAGGCTCAGCAATGCAAGCATGGCGAGCCCAACTATCCAGATCGCTCGAGTGGTGAAATCAGTGACTGACACGCAAGAACAGATGGTACCTGCGCCACCGGTTGACGGTGTCGCACCCAATCGGCGTCATCGAATCTGGGCGCTTCCACTTGTGGCGGTCGGGTTCATCGCCCTCGCGGCAGTGTTGCTGTCTTCTTCGTTTACGGCATCGCGGTTTTCGTCGATCAAACGTCCATACGCACTTGTTCCGGCCGATGCTGAGAGCGTTGAGCCACGTATGGCCATCACTGGCGCCAAGCGCTACGCGGCCGACGGAAGCATCTTGTTCGTCACTATTCGCGAGCCGCAACTGTCGTTGCTGTCGTGGTTGATGGTGCGCCGCGAGAACGACGTGCAACTGATGACGTTCGAAGACGTCAACGGAAGCGGCACGCCACAGCAACAGAGCACTCGTGGCCGACGACAAATGGTTTCGGCCAAGCAAGCCGCCGAATATGTGGCGCTCTCAAAGCTCGGCTACCCCATCGATCTCAAGCCAGGCAACATCGTCGTCGACCAGATCGTGTGCTTCAAGGTGAACGACGAGGGCACCAAGTGCACCGAGGAGGCGCCATCGGGCAAGGTGTTGCAACCCGACGACGAACTCATCAGCATCGATGGAACACCAATCAAGACCCTCGACGATCTCAGGCCTATCCTGGCGAGGCACAAAGGTGGCGACGAGGTTGAGGTTTCGTTCAACAGACCCGGCAAGTCGGGAGTGCAAAAAGGTGAGGTCGAGTTGATTGCGTCGCCCGACGACCCAACACGCGTCATCGTGGGCTTCTACCCGTTTGATACCACCGAAGTCGGTGCCGCTCCGTTCCCGGTCTCTATCGACACAGCTGGCATCGGCGGACCATCGGCGGGCCTTGCGTTCACGCTTACGTTGATCGACGAACTCACCCCTGGCGAACTCACTGGCGGCAATCGCGTGGCAGTCACCGGCACCATCGATGTCGACGGCAAGGTGGGGCCGATTGGCGGATTGGCGCAGAAGGCTTCAGCGGTGAAACAGACCGGTACGAAGTACTTTCTCGTGCCGGCCAGTCAGTCGGACGACGAGATTGCTGCTGCCCGCGCAGTAGCTGGAAATCAGGTCCAGATCATTCCGGTCGGCACAATCGACGAAGCGCTTGCCGCACTCACCAAGCTCGGCGGCAACGGTGATCGCCTCGGCCTGCCGGGTAAGGGCTTCAAGCCCGCGTCGTAGCGCAACGCGCTCGAACCCGATTGCCACCACTCGCGTCTCGAATCGACCTACGATTCCTCGCAATGGCCATTTCCTTCTCGCGCCCAGATCCGTCGTCGGCGGCATCGGTCTCGTCTGCGCAGTTCCCTACGTCTCGTCGGGGCTTCGACCAGGCCGAGGTCCGCGACTTTTTGCGTATGGTTGCCGCCGAACTCGCGCGCTTGCAAGAGCGCGAACGCTTCCTCGAGCGCGAACTGCGTTCGGCGCAGCATCCCGGCTCACCCGATTCAGTCACGATGGACGACGACACCGCCACGCGCCTGTTGGGCGAAGAGGCTGCTCGCGTTCTGCAGACAGCCCGTGAAGCTGCGACCCAGATTCGTGCACGCGCCGAAGATGGCAGCGCCCGCCTTCTGCGTGAGGCCACCGACGAAGCGCAACGCCTTCGCGAAGAAGCCGAGATCGAATCAGCGCGTCGTCGCCAAGATGCCGCGTCCGACGCTGAGGCCGAAGTTCAGATGGCCAAGCAGCAAGGCCGCGACATGGTCAACGAGGCCCGCGCCTATCGCGAACGGGTGTTGAGCGAGTTGGCTCGCCGTCGTGAGTTGGCTCGCCAGCAACTCGAACAATTGATCCATGGCCGCGACAGGTTGCTGCAGGCGTTCGAGCGCTCGCGCCTTGCTGCGGTCGATGTGATGGCCGAGCTCACGCCATTGGGTGAGCCAGTCGAATACGTGAACCTGCAGCCCACCACTGGCCCTGTGCCGCTGATGGTTCCTGCCACCTCGATGTACATGCAGCCCGACCGAGACGATGACGATTTCGCTCAGGTGGCGCAGACTCAGGTAGAGGTTGCCGAGGCCGAGGCCGAGGCCGAGGTTGAGATCGAGATCGTCGAACTCGACATTGACATCGAAGTTGAAGCTGAAGCTGACGTGTTCGGCGACGCTGACGACGACACCATTGGCTTGCAACTGGTTGAGCCTCACGATGACACGGTTGTC
>JAPKZR010000280.1 GCA_026393695.1 Actinomycetota bacterium | reverse complement strand
GGCCGTCCTTACCGGTGGTGCAAGCCGGCGGATGGGCCGCGACAAGGCGTTAATCCAGATCGAGGGCGTACGCATGGTTGATCGCGTTGCGGCCGCACTGGCTGCGGCCGGTTGCTCCAATGTTGTGGCCGTTGGGCCTCGCAAACTTGCCGGCGACCTCGCCCACATCGATGATCTGTACCCCGGCGAGGGACCGCTCGGCGGCGTGCTCACTGCGATGGCCTCGATGGGCTCTGTCGGCTCATGGCTGTGCGTGGTGGCGTGCGACCTGCCGTGGCTTGATGTCGATTCGATTGATGCGCTCCATCGGGCCGCTACATCGGGCGCGGCTGCGGGGCGCAACGCAACTGAAGTCGACGTGGTCGTTGCCCGAACAGACCGCGTTGAGCCGCTATGCGCGCTGTGGAATCAACGTTGCCGCGAGGCAGTTCAGCAAGCGTTCGATTCTGGGCAGCGATCGGTGCTCGAAGTCTTCAAGGCGTTGAACGTGATCGAGGTGCCTGTTCACCCGAACGCCCTGCGCAACGTCAATACCCCCGAAGACCTGCCGACTAGCTAGCCTGTGGCGCCATGGCAATTTCTGAGATTACTGTCGATCAACTCGCCGAAAAACTCGCTCAAGGTGTGCGCCTTGTCGACGTTCGTGAGGTCGACGAATACGAGAGCGGGCACATTCCTGGAGCATTGCTCGTCGTGCTCGGCACAGTCCCAGACAATGTCGAGATGTTCCGTGGTGATGGCCCCACGTTTGTGGTGTGTAAGTCGGGGGGTCGCAGCATGCGTGCCTGCGAATTTCTTGTCGATCATGGCGTGGACACCGTCAACATTGCCGGTGGCACGATGGCATGGATCCAAAGCGGGCGCGACACGGTTGCCGGAGATTCGCCTTCGTGACCTATCAGTGGATTGCCACGCAGAACGAGCTGCTCGATCTCGTCGATGTCTTGATGGCCGAGCCGCGTTACGCGTTCGATACCGAGTTCCATCGCGAGCGCACCTATTACCCAAAGCTTGCGCTCGCTCAGTTCGCGTGGCCTGGCGGAACTGCTCTTGTCGATCCGCTGGCAGTAGATGTCACAGCGTTGCGCCCATTGCTCGAGAGCGACACGCAATGCGTGCTGCATGCCGCACAACAAGATCTCGATGTGCTCACGCATTCGTGCGGTGCCGTGCCAAAGCGGCTCTTCGACACCCAACTCGCTGCCGGTTTCATTGGCTACGGAACTCCGTCGCTGGCCAGCTTGTTGCAGGGCGAGCTCAAGGTCACTGTCCCCAAGGGCGATCGGCTCACCGACTGGTTGCGTCGGCCGCTCACCGACGATCAAAAATCGTATGCCGCCAGCGATGTTGCGCACCTACTTGAGCTACAAGATCGCATCACCGCCCAACTCGAGCGCACCGGTCGTGTGTCATGGGCTGAGGCCGCGTGCGAGGAGCTTCGGGTGAAGCCCGGCAGTGGCACCGACCCCGACGGTGCTTGGCTGCGCCTGAAAGACGTTCGCGTGCTCAAGCCAAAGGCGCGCGGCGTTGCCCGCTCGGTTGCTGCGTGGCGTGAACGTCGAGCGATGAGCGTCGACTCACCAGTGCGGCAGATCCTTCCCGACCTTGCAATTCTTGGCATCGCCCAAAAGCAGCCGCAGTCAGTCGAAGAGCTCGCGCATGCGCGCGGCATCGACGAACGCCATTGGCGTGGCAACCTCGGTCGCGAGATCATTGCTGCAGTGATCGACGGTATGCAGAACGAAGTGCACTTGCCTGCAAGCGATGTCGAAGAACTCGACCGCAATCTGCGCCCAGCGATCACGTTGGTGTCGGCATGGGTCAGCGAACTTGCTCGAAACGAAAAGATCGACACGGCATTGCTTGGTACCCGCGGCGACATCGTTGCGTTGCTACGCAAAGACCCCGACGCCCGCTTATCGATTGGCTGGCGCGCCGAGTTGTTGGGTGATCAGGTGCAGCGTTTGGTCGATGGTGCTGCTGCGCTCACGTTCGATGGCAAGGGTGGGCTCAGGCTGATCGACGTTCCGTCGGCCTGAGGTCAGCGGGCGCGCACCGAGCCCGCTCAATTAGTCGCGAGTGATGCGACGAAGCTTCTTCCAGAGCTGGTCGAAGGCCACAGACACGTCGGCCGATCGGGCGCCGTAACTGTGGATGGCCCGTCGCTCGCCAACTGCTTGCGTCACGATGACACGCTGGGGAATGACCGGCTGCCAGATTGCCTTCTTGCCAACGATGCGAACGAGTTCGTCGTAGCGTCGGTCGGCCTCGCCGGAGACGCCAGGAACCTTGTTCACGATGACGCCGGCGAGATCAAGGTTGCTGTTGTGGCTGTCCCACACTTCGTCGATGACATCGGCCACTGCAGCAATGCCGCGTAGGCCAAGTGCAGAGGGCTCAACAACGATGACGGCGTGGCTGGCAGCGGTGAGGCCATTTGTCGTGAGGTTGCCCAAGCTTGGCGGGCAGTCGATCAAGATGGCGTCGTAGCGATCGGCCACCTTCTCGAGGGCGGCGCTGAGGCGCTTTGGCTTGCCTTGCTCGCGGGGCTGCAGGCGATTGGACGCCGGCATCAGATGGATCAGCGGGCTCCAAACGGTTTCGACAATGGCAGTGTCGGGGTCGGCTTTGGCCAACACCTCGGCAGTCGAGACGTCGACCTCGGCTGGATCGATACCCAGCGCCCATGTGCTCGACGCCTGGGGGTCAAGGTCGACCACCAGCACGCTGTGCCCAGCTGCCGCAGCTGCAGAGGCAAGACCGAGGGTGACTGTGGTTTTACCCACGCCACCTTTCTGATTGAGAAGCGCAACGATTCGACCCATGGACACATGCTGTCATGCCAGCAGCGCGATTACCGCGGCGTGTGCGCTGACTTTGTCGGAGGAGTCGGCTTCAGTAGCCGACTCACCCGTGCTGCACAAGCGAGGCGCGTGCAGCAACTCGGGCACAGTGCAGATCTCGTCGCCAAGGTTCAAGACAACGACAACACGTTGATCACCCAAGGTTCGCGTGTACGCAAGCACGTTGTCGGCGCTGTTGATCATCTCGAAGGCGCCGATGTTGAGCGCTGCGTGGCTGTGTCGTAGTGCAAGCAGTTCGCGGTAGAGGTGCAGTATCGAGCCGGGGTCGGCTCGCAGCGTGGCGACGTTTCGGGTTTCGCTCTCGGGGGCAAACGGCAGCCACGGGTCTCGACCCCATCCGTGGTGTGGTTCAGCGGTCCACGCAAGGGGAGCGCGGCAACCATCGCGCCCGCCGGGATCGAGCTGCGTAGCGGGATCGACTGCGGCGTCCACGAGTCCGAGCTCTTCGCCTTGATACATAAACGGGGTGCCGGGCAACGTGAGCAACATCACAGCGGCCACGCGAGCGTCGGCTTCGGCTCCGCCGTAGCGCTGTCGGTGTCGTGGCACATCGTGGTTCGAGAGCACCCAAGTGGGCCAGGCGTTGCGAGATTCGAGGTGGCTCAGCGTGTTCACAATCTTGTTGCGCAACCCGGCTGCGTTCCACTTGGCCCAAAGGAACGAGAAGTTGAAGGACAGATGCAGTTCGTCGCCATCGCCGTAGTACGCGGCCATCGCTGCTTCGTCGAGCAGGTACACCTCGCCAACGCTGGTTCGTTCGCCCGGGTAACCGTCGAGTACAGCACGAATACCACGTAGCCGTTGGTGCGTAACCGCTACGTCGTTGAACGGCACATGGCTGATGCCGCGCTCGGCGGCCACCGGTGGGTCATCGAGTTCGAGATCCTTTCCGATGAGGTGCACAACGTCCATTCGAAAGCCGTCGACGCCGCGATCGAGCCAGAACCGAAGAGTGTCGTGCATCGCAGCTTCGACATCGGGGTTGTCCCAATTGAGGTCGGGCTGCTCGCTCAGAAAGCAATGCAGATACCACTGGCCGCGTTGCTCGTCGTAGTCCCAGGCCGATGAACCCTCGCGAAAAGAGCCAAGCCAGTTGTTCGCGGGTTCGTCCCTCCACACATACCAATCGGCCTTCTGGTTAGTGCGATCCGCGCGGCTCTCCTCGAACCAAGGGTGTTCCTCGCTGGTGTGGTTGGGTACCCAGTCGAGCATCAGGCGCATACCGCGACGATGACAATCGGCGATGAGTTCGTCCATGTCCGCAAGCGTTCCGAAGGTGGGATCGATGTCGCAGTAGTCGCTCACGTCGTAGCCGAAGTCGGCCATCGGCGAACTGAACACGGGCGAAAGCCACAGCACCTTGATGCCCAGCCATTCGAGATAGTCGAGACGTGAACGTATGCCTTGCAGGTCGCCGACACCGTCGCCATTCGCATCAGCAAAGCTGCGCGGATAGATCTGATACACGACTTCGGTCTTCCACCACGGAGCGTTGTTCATACCGGTTCAGCGTAGAGAACAACGGGTGTATGGTTCGTGGTGGGGCGGGATGGCCCCGCCCGTAATAGGGAGGCCTCCCAATGACCGACACTGCAGAACGCAAGTCGGCACCCGAGACGCTGAGTCGTGTTGTGGTGCGATTTGCCGGTGATTCCGGGGACGGCATGCAACTTGTCGGCGACCGGTTTACCTCGGCAAGTGCAATGTTCGGCAACGATCTCTCCACCTTTCCCGACTACCCAGCCGAGATCCGTGCGCCAGCCGGAACCGTGAACGGTGTGTCGAGCTTTCAGGTGCAGATCTCAGATCACGACATCACCACTCCCGGCGATGCGCCAAGTGTGTTGATCGCGATGAACCCTGCAGCGCTCAAGGCCGATCTTGGTCGGCTTGAGCAAGGCGGTCTGCTCATTGTGAACCGCGACGCGTTCGGCGAGCGCGACCTCGCCAAAGTTGGCTACGTCACCAATCCGCTCGACGACGACTCCTTGGCCAACTACCGAGTCGTCGAAGTGCCAATGACGTCGCTCACTGTGCAGGCCGCCACCGAACTCGGTGTGAAGCCTCGCGACGCCGAACGGTCGAAGAACTTCTTTGCGCTCGGCATGATCTCGTGGCTGTTCTCTCGGCCGCGCGAGTTCACACTCGACTGGATTGCAGCGCGATTCGCTGACGAACTGGTGCGGGCATCAAACGCTGCAGCGTTCAACGCCGGCTACCACTTCGGTGAAACCACTGAGTTGTTCGATCACCCGTTTCAGGTCGAGTCGGCGCATATGCCAGCGGGGGAGTACACCAACATCACTGGCAACGTGGCCCTCGCATGGGGACTCGTTGCCGCCGGACAACTCGCGAAGCTGCCCGTGTTTTTGGGCAGCTACCCAATCACCCCGGCTTCCGACATTTTGCACGAGCTCTCCAAGGCCAAGCACTTTGGCGTTCGCACGGTGCAGGCCGAAGACGAGATTGCAGCAGCGGGCATGGCGCTCGGCGCAGCGTTCGCCGGGCATCTTGGGGTCACGACAACCAGTGGCCCCGGCCTTGCACTCAAGAGCGAGACCATCAGCCTTGGCGTGTCGCTTGAGCTGCCGATGATCATCGTCGATGTGCAGCGCGGCGGCCCATCAACCGGATTGCCCACCAAGACAGAGGCCGCCGATTTGAACATCGCGATGTTCGGGCGTCACGGCGAAGCGCCGCTGCCGATCGTTGCGGCATATAGCCCCAGCCATTGCTTTCATGCCGCAATCGAGGCGGCGCGTATTGCGCTGAAGTACCGCACTCCGGTCATCTTGCTCTCCGATGGCTACATCGCGAATGGTTCCGAACCGTGGCTGCTGCCCGATGTTGATGCGTTGCCCGACATCTCGGTGCCGTTCCAGACAGAGATGAACCATGTCGATCCCGATGGCACCGACGAGTACTGGGCGTACTTGCGTGACCCTGAGACGCTCGCCCGACCGTGGGCTATTCCAGGCACACCGGGATTGATGCATCGCATCGGAGGCCTCGAAAAGGAAGATGGCAGCGGCGACATCAACTACACGCCCGCAAACCACGACAAGATGACTCATCTCCGTGCGAGCAAAATCGCCGGCATCGCTCACGACATCCCTTCCGCTGAGGTTGTCGGCGACGCCGATGCCGCCGTGTGCATTCTTGGTTGGGGATCTACGTGGGCGGCGATCTTTGCGGCGGTGCAACGCATCCGATCTCGCGGCGAGAAAGTCGCGTGGGCGCACCTCACCAACATCAATCCATTACCAGCCAACTTGGGCGAGCTGTTGCGGGGCTTCGACACAGTGATTGTTCCCGAGCTGAACCTGGGACAGTTGTGTCGCATCGTGCGCTCCGAGTACCTCATTGATGCCCGATCGGTCAGCAAGGTGCAGGGCTTGCCGTTCACCTCGGCCGAACTTGAGCAAGCCGTGGCCGCAGCCAAAGGAGTACAGCAATGACAGACACAGTTGTCTCGGTAACCACCAAGAAGGATTGGTCCACCGATCAAGAGGTGCGCTGGTGCCCTGGATGTGGCGATTACGGAATCTTGCTTGCCGTGCAAACGTTGATGCCAGAACTCGGCCTGAAGCCCGAGAACACGGTGTTCGTGTCAGGCATCGGATGCTCAAGCCGGTTCCCGTATTACATGAATACGTATGGCATTCACGGAATCCACGGCCGGGCGCCAGCCATCGCCACCGGTATAGCAGTGGCTCGCCCCGACCTCGACGTATGGGTGGTGACCGGCGATGGTGATGCGTTGTCGATTGGCGGCAATCACTTGATTCATGCGCTTCGGCGCAATGTGAACCTCACGATCTTGTTGTTCAACAACCGCATCTACGGCTTGACCAAGGGGCAGTATTCGCCGACCTCTGAATTGGGCAAGGTGACCAAGTCGACACCGATGGGTTCCATCGACCATCCGTTCAGCCCGCTGGCACTGGCGCTCGGTGCCGAAGCCGGGTTTGTGGCTCGAACTCACGACCTCGATCGCAAGCACATGATGGAGACGCTGCGCGCGGCTCACGCCCACCGAGGCACATCGTTTGTTGAGATTCTGCAGAACTGCAATGTCTTCAACGAAGGCGCCTACGACGAAGTCACTGGCCGCAAAGCACGCGGCGAGATGATGATCGACCTTCGTCACGGTGAACCAATCGTGTTCGGTGAGAACGGTCACGCCGGAGTGGTGATGGGTGCCGACGGGCACTTGCGCATCGTTGAGGTCGCCGAGGTCGGACTCGAGGTGATCCTGAAGCACGATGCTCATCGCGCCGACCCGAGCCTGGCGTTCGCGCTCGCTCGACTTTCGGCCGATGACCCTGCCACGGCAACCCAACGTTGGACCCCCACTCCGTTTGGGGTGTTTCGTGACGTCGATCGGCCCGACTATGGGGCGATGCTGGGTGAACAGCTGGCGAAAGCGTCGGCGAAAATGGGGCCGGGAGACCTAGCGGGCCTGCTTCGCTCGGCCGGTACATGGCAGATCACATGATCTGGCGGGGTCCTGAGCTGGGAAATCACTCGAAATACGACGCAGGTCACCTCTGTAATCCGTCTGGTTCGATGCAGCGAACGATAGGCTTGAACCCGATGTTATTTCTCTAGGTTCGGAGCCCTGCCGTGAAGAAGGGTCGTCATCGCCGCTTTGAAGAAGCGCGAAAGCTCAAGCAAGCTGGTCCCAGTGCACTCGATTTGGGATTTGCGGGCACAGATCAACGTCCTCGTACTGAAGACGATGAGTATGCCGCGCTAGCGGAGAAGTACGGCGTCACCTTCGATGACGACGACGAAGAGCCCGAAGACTGAATCTGAAGCTGTAATACACCTGAGGCAGCATTTGTCTCCTGCCGCGCTGTGGCCCCCGCCCCAGCTTTGCGGTATCAACGAAAACCGCGGACTATGACCCAATTACGAAATATCGCCCTTGTCGCGCACGTCGACCACGGTAAAACCACACTCGTCGATGCCCTGTTGCGCGCAACAGGCACCTTTGCAGCCCATCAGGCGGTCGTTGACCGCGTGATGGACAGCAACGACCAAGAGCGAGAGCGTGGCATCACCATTCTCGCCAAGGCCGCTTCCATCACATGGAAGGGCACCAAGATCAACCTCGTTGACACCCCCGGCCACGCCGACTTCGGTGGCGAAGTCGAACGCGCCCTCACCATGGTCGACGGCGTGTTGCTGCTCGTCGATGCGGCCGAGGGCCCATTGCCGCAGACCCGCTACGTGCTGCAAAAGGCGTTGGCGCTCGATCTGCCGGCCATCGTCATCATCAACAAGGTCGACCGCGGCGATGCACGCCCAGAAGAAGTGCTCGATGAGGTGTACCAGTTGTTCATCGACCTCGATGCCGGTGACCACCACATCGACTTCCAGGTCATTTCGGCCGTGGCTCGCGAAGGTCGCTCAATGCGCGGCATTGGCATGCCTGGCCCCGACGAAGACCTGTCGGCGCTGCTCGACACCATTCTCGAGACCATTCCCGCCCCTCAGGGCGATCCCACGGCGCCATTGCAGGCCATGGTCACCACGCTCGATGCCAGCGAGTACCTCGGTCGTTTGGCCATTGGTCGCGTTGTCAACGGCGTCATGCGCCGAGGCGACACCGTTGCGCTGCTCGAAGAAGAGTTCGCCGAGGGTCAGCCTCCGCTCAAGCGTCGCCTCAGCCAGTTGATGGCGTTCGAAGGCGTGAGCCGCAACGAAGTGCAAGAACTCTCGGCGGGCGACTTGTTCGTGGTTGCCGGATTCCCCGAGGTCGAGATCGGCGACACCATCGCTTCCGTCGAGTCGCCAGTGGCATTGCCACGCTTGATGGTCGACGAGCCTGTGTTGCGCATGACCTTCGGCGTGAACACGTCGCCGTTCGCTGGCAAAGACGGCAAGTACCTCACCAGCCGCCACCTTGTCGATCGCCTCGAAAAAGAACTGCTCGGCAACGTGTCGATCAAGTTGTTCGAGACTGGTTCGCCCGACATCATCGAAGTTGCTGGCCGTGGCGAATTGCAGCTGGCTGTGTTGATCGAGTCGATGCGTCGCGAGGGTTACGAGCTGCAGGTCAGCCGCCCCGAGGTCATCACCAAAGAAGTGAATGGCAAGCGCTTTGAACCACAAGAGCGTGGCGTCTGCGACGTTCCAGACGAGCATGTCGGCACCGTGACGCAAGAGTTGGCGCCGCGCAAGGGTCGTGTCACCGACCTTCGCCCCGGCGACGCTGGACGCACCATTGTCACGTTCGAATGCCCAAGCCGTGGTCTCATTGGCTTCCGTTCGTTGCTGATGACCGTCACCCGCGGTACTGCGCTGTTGCACCAGCATCACCTCGGCTGGATGGCATGGTCTGGCGAAATGCCCGATTCTCGTGGCGGCGCAATGGTTGCCGACCGCATTGGCCAGTCCACTGGCTACGCGCTCGACAAGTTGCAGCTCAGCGGCCAATTCTTCATCGCTCCAGGTGAGCAGGTCTATGAAGGCATGGTCGTTGGCGAATGTGCCCGTGAAGACGAGATGGTGGTCAACGCCGTTCGTCCAAAGGAAAAGAACAACATTCGTACGCACAGCCACGACGATGCGGTCAAGTTGCCGACACCTCGCATTCACAGTCTTGAGACCGCTATCGAGTGGATCGCCGACGACGAACTCGTTGAGGTCACGCCAAAGAACATCCGCATTCGCAAGAAGTACCTCGCCCTCGAAGATCGCCGCAAGGCGAACAAAAAGGGTAAGTAGGCCTCTCGCCTCCTGACGTTACGTAACGAGGCCGGCGCGTGAGCGCCGCGACTCGTAGCTATTTGCGGCGCACCGCGGGGTGTGCAACTGGGGTGGCTCGACTTTTCTCGAGTTGCTTCACCAACATGTCGTACACCTTCACTCCGGTGAACTCGATGATCTCGT
>JAPKZR010000310.1 GCA_026393695.1 Actinomycetota bacterium | reverse complement strand
CCGTTCGCCACCGCTGGTCGGTTGATGGAGACGAGATTGGCGCCACCTGTGTACAGGCGGTCGCGTGTGCTGACCCCGTCAGAGGCCACTCGCGAAGAGTTGCTCGCGTTGGGCTTTCACAGTGACAAGGTGACCGCAGTGAACAACGGTGTCGATCCGTATTTCTGCCCCGGCGGCGAACCCGACTCTGTGCCAACGGTGGTGGCCGTCGGCCGTCTTGCTCCGGTAAAGCGTTTCGATCGGCTGATCGAAGCAGCTGTACAGGCTCACAAAGAAGTGCCCGAGATGAAGCTGATCATCGCCGGCGAAGGCCCAGAGCGGCCGCGACTTGAAGCGTTGATTCGCGAACACCACGCTCAGTCGTGGATCTCGATGGTTGGCCACGTGACACGCGAGGGCCTGCTCGACTTGTATCGCCGGGCATGGCTCGTCAGTAGCGCGTCGCTCGCCGAGGGTTGGGGTCTCACGATGACCGAAGCTGCCGGGTGTGGAACGCCAGCGGTAGCCACCGACATCAGCGGCCATCGATGCAGCGTGGTCGATGGTGTAACTGGCCAATTGGCCGACCTGGACAACCTCGGCCGCGTGATGGCCGAGCTGCTGATCAACCACGAACTCCGTGGTCACATGGGCGAGGCAGCCTTGCGGCGTGCGCAGACGCTCACGTGGGATGCGTCGGCGCTGGGCATCATCAAACAGCTGCATGGCGAAGTGCTGCGCAACAAACAGCGCAAGGCCACCCGCTACCAAACGGCGCGCCATGCGTGAGCATCGCACGGTGATCTATCGGCTTTCGCCGCGCCAATGGAAGCCCGCAACGCAAGTTGTGGTGGTGCTTTCGCTGCTTGTGTCGCTGCCGCTGCTGGTGACCCTGGTGTCGCTCAGCACGCACCACTGGAACCCAGTTCTCGACTTAGCGATGACCGAGTTTCGAGTACGCGATGTGGGTACGTGGCATACCCCGCTCATTGGCTTGCCTGGTCGCATCGGCGATCAACCCAATCAAGGCAGCCACCCTGGACCGCTGAGCTTCTATCTGCTTGCGCCCGTGTACCGGTTGTTCGGCGGCACCTCGTATTCGCTTGAGGTGGGGTCAGTGCTGATTCACATCAGTGCGGTGGCAGCGTCACTTGCGCTGGCCTATCGACGCGGCGGGCATCGGGTGGCCATCGCTGTCGCGGCGGTGCTTGCTGTTGTGTTGCGCGGCTACGGCAGCAACGTGCTCAGCCAGCCGTGGAACCCGTACTTGCCGCTGATGGCATTTGTCGCAGTGCTGCTTGGCGTGTGGTCGATTCTTGAAGGTGACACCGTTGCGTTGATTGTGGTTGTGGTGGCGGGAACGCTGTGCATGCAGACCCACGTGCCATACGTAGGCATGGTGGGTGGCGTCGTCGCTGCTGTGTTGGGTTGGTTGCTCATTCGTCGCCGGGTCTTGCCGGGTGCAGCGCGTATCGACATGCCGCAACTGAAACGTGATGGGCTGATTGCAGCAGTGGTCGGTGTGGTGCTGTGGTTGCCGCTCGTCGCAGATCAAGTGCGGCACACCCCCGGCAACATCTCGAAATTGGGCACGTACTTTCAGCATCCGCCGGCGGAGAGCATCGGTCTGCGCCGAAGCGTCCAGTTGCTGTTCGAACACTTCAACGTATTTCGAGTGGTCGTTGAGGCATTCAACCAAGCCGACTATTTCAAGAGCACGGCGTTCACTATCAACGGTTCGGCAATGCCGGGGGCAGCGGTTGTTCTCGTGTGGGTGCTGTGTGCCGTGCAGGCGTGGCGGCTTCGGCATCGCCTGTTGATTCATCTCAACGTCGTGATCGCCGTGTGCCTTGCGCTTGCTGTGATCTCGATGAGTCGAATCTTTGGCATCGTCTGGTACTACCTGATGTTCTGGTTGTGGAGCATCGTGGCGCTCTCGCTGCTGACCATCGTCTGGACGCTGGTCGAGACAATGCGCCGCGCATGGCCCGCGCGAAGTGTGCAGTTGCGCGCCTACTCCACCGTCGCTGCTGGTCTGGTGCTCGTGGCGTCTACCGCAACCTTCTCGTATAGCGCTGCGCGCGCCGAGCCACCCGAGTACTACCTGTCGCGCCCTCTTGATGCACTGGTAGGTCCCACGGCGCTTGCGCTAGACGCCGGCACAGGCGCGGCCACCGGGCGCGATGGCCGCTACTCGGTGATCTGGCGCGACGCTGCGTTTTTCGGCTCGCAGGGATACGGCCTGTTGAACGAACTCGATCGACGGGGCTTCACCGTGGGTGCGGTGCCGTACTTCTATACAACGGCCACATCGCAGCGCGTCATCGATCCGGCTACCGCCACTGCCGAAGTCATCTTCGCTACGGGTGGGTATGTCGACATTTTCCGCGCCAAGCCGGGAGCGGTCGAGGTTGCGTACACCGACCCGAGGTCGCCAGAACAGAAGCAGCAATACGACTCGCTCAGTGCCGAGGTCGTCAAAGGTCTGCAGGACGAAGGGTTGGGCGAACTGGTGCCAACGATGACGCTCAATCTGTTCGGCGTGCAACTCGATCAACGAGTGCCACGTCGAATCAATACGCTCATCGATCGCATGCTGCAGCTCGGCCAACCCACGTCGGTGTTCATCGCCCCACCCGGAACGACCGACTAGCTCATGCCTCTGGTTACACAACTCCGAAGCTTTCATCGCCGGCGCATCGCCATTCCCGTGACGGCGAATTCGCTCGTCCTCGATGTCGGCAGCGGCGACAAACCACACTGGCGTGCCGATGTGTTGGTCGATCGCTTCCCCGGCGCTGAGCACGCCATCCAACGATCTGGCTCGCAGGCAGCGCGCACACCGCGGCCGATGTTCGATGCCGATGTCACCAACATGCCATTCGCCGACAAGGTCTTCGACTACGTGATCTGTTCGCACCTCCTTGAGCATGTGCTCGATCCGGCTGCCGCAATTCGCGAGATGGTGCGCGTGTCGAAGGCCGGGTACATCGAGGTGCCGCTGGCGGCAAGCTCAAAGATCATCGACTTTCCGAGCCATCTGTGGTGGTGTCGGTACGACGGCACCACGCTTGAGTTCGAAGCCAAACAAGGTCACGCATTCGATCCAGAGATTGAGAGCTTTGTCCGACGTGGGCCAATCGAGCGCGAACTCAACGCGCTCATTGATCGCTACTTCGACGATTGGGTGATCGCCGTTTCGTGGACAGACGATCTTGCGCATCGTGTGATTGGCGCGGTCGATGCTGCGCTCGTGGAGCAAGTTGCCATTGCCGATGTGCACCACAAGAACGTCGAGACGCTCGCCGTGCGGGTGTTGACGAAGGTGTTCACGTTGCCGCTGCGATCGAAACGCCGCAAGGGTCCGGTGCTGTACGACTCGATCGTGAAGCCCGAGTTGCGCACAGGTGCGCGGCACGAACTTGAACAGCGCCTCTACAGGTCCGACGTCGCTGACTGATCTGACACCACGGCCTGTTCGACGGCGGTTGCTTCTGTTGGTTGCGGCCAGCGACGGTCGAGTACCCAGGCAATTGACACGGCGGCGACGATGGCGATGAACGGCAACATGGGCGTATGAAACCTCGGGTTGCCCCACGACGTGAGCGGGATGACCTGGAGCCCCAACAGCGTGATCGCGATAATCGCGCGGCGTGGCCCAGCCCGGCGGTTACGGCGCCACCCGGCGAGCAACAGCGCAAGACCGGGCAGCGCAACAATCCATGTGAAGTGGTAGTAGCCGTCGGTGGTGATGTCTACCGCTCGGCGGAGTCCGGAAGGCAACGCGAGATGCGAGCCATTGCCCAGCGCCTCGGCGAGTGTGCCGTGGTCTTGGTGCATCATCAACACGAAGCGTTTCGGTATCTGGCGTAGCTCTTCTCGCGGGTGGTCGACGATGAAGTGGAGAGCCGCCTTGGTGTTCGCCGGGTTACGGATCTCTTCGGGTAGGCCTGGGTCGGCACACCACGCATGGTTGGCCCACGAGAATCCACCGTCGGAGCCAGGGAACCGAGACATACACATGCCGTCGCCGAGGTTGGTGGAGATTGGGATGAACTTGCCGAACACAATGGCGTTGCGAACGGTGAGCGGCGTGAGCACAAGCAGCACGGTGATCGACGCCCATCCGAGATGACGCAGAGCCGAACGCCATCCGCCGCCAGCGCACAGCGCAGCGAGGCCGAGACCAATGAACACGGGCAGTGAGAAGGGCCGGATGAGTAGTGAGGCGCCCATCGCTAGACCGAACCACAGCAGGCGCTTGCGGCTCATTGGTCCAGCGGACCAGTCGTGGCCCATCAAGATGGCAACGCACAGCAACGCGCTGAAGATGAAGGTGGTCTCTACTGAGTAGGTGGCAACACCGATGACGAGGCTGGGGTACAAGGCGACAAGGCCAGCCGCAATGATTGCGACTCGATGGTTGAACGCCCTACGCGCAATGAAATAGACGAGAACGATGGAAGCGGTTGACAGCAGTACGTGGAGCATGGCTGTGAGCTGTGCCTGGTTGCCGGGCAACGGTGTGTGTAGCCCAAGCCAGTAGACAACCGAGAGAACGAGGGGGTAGCCGATGGGGTAGTACGATGTGGCTTTGCCGGTGATGTACGACACGTAGCCGTGACCCCGGGCGATCTCGTTGCCGAAGAACCAGTACGAGTATTGGTCGCCCTGGAGCTGCCAATCTTCGGGAGTCTTGCGGGCGGCCCACAGCCCCCACGCGAGACGAAGGAGGAACCCGACGAGAACGATGACAGCCAGCTGCCGGCCGTTGCGTGTGCGCACAAAGTGTCGAGCCCGATCTACCAAAACCACGGCTGTCAGTATGTCACGCAGGCCCATCTGGGACCCGAAGCGTCGGTTAGAGTCTCGCCAATGCGCGATCGCCCGCCGAGTCTTAGCGCCACGGGTCGGCTTCGATCGCTGCGTAGCCGAATGGCGACTCTCCACTCGTTGCATCCAACAATTGCGCTTGCGGCAATCGCAGCGGCGCTCTCGGCGTGGGTCTACTGGTCGCTGCTGTTCCATCTGCGCAGCGCTACTCCCGCAGATCCCGATAGCGCGCTGTTTGTGTGGTCGATGGCCCATGCGCCGCGTCAGTTGTTGCACGGCAATAATCCGTTCTTCAGCAACGCGATCTTTGCGGTTGGCGGGGGAGCGAACCTGGCGTACAACGCCACCGCGCCGCTGTTGGGCCTTGTGATGTATCCCTTCACAGCTTGGCTCGGACCCGTCGCTGGGTTCAACCTTCTGGTCGCGCTGACGCCAGTGGCGAACACGCTTGCTGCTCGACGTTCGCTTCGAGTGCTCACCGGGCGCAGCGGATTTTCTGTGTCGCTCGGAGCGCTCGTTCTTGGTTTCTCGCCAATGGTGATGATGCATAACGGCGCGCGGATGCAGTTGGTGTTTCAGGCCGTGGCACTGCTACTTCTCGCCGAACTGTTTGTGCTTGGGCGCGCCGCGCTCGAGGGTGCACCAATGTCTCGCCGCAGAGCTGTGGCTGCGGGAGCGCTCGCCGGCCTGCAGATGTGGATTGGTTCCGAGCAGTTGGCCATCGTGATGATCGTGGTTGCGGTAACCCTGCTGGTGGTTCTGACGCTTGCTCGATTCACGGCGTCGTTGCCAGCGCGGTCAACGTTGCGTTGGCATCGACGCGACCTTGGTTCGTTGGCACTTGGGTTCGCCGCAATGCTGCTCGTCGCAGCGCCCTTTCTCGCTGAGTTCTTGTTCGGGTCGCAGCGCTACACCGACGGTTATCACGTGGCGGCGCGTCCGCTGTTCGGCCTGCGAATCGCAAACCTGGTCACTCCTACCGAGGCGACGTTGTTTCGCACGCACATTCCGTTGGCAATCGACCGTGTTCAGATGAGTGTGTTCCGCGACGAGGACACGGGCTATCTGGGTTTGCTGGCTCTGGGGTGCGTGCTCGTAACTCTGGCGACGTGGCGACGACGCAACACACTTCAGCGGGCCGCCTTGCTGGTTGGTCTCGGCTGCTTCGTGCTGGCGCTTGGTCCGACGATTCGTTGGTCGGGAACCGGAAGTGGTTTGCCCGGGCCATGGCGATTACTCGAGCACTTGCCGGTGCTGCGCGAGATTGTCGCGAATCGAATGTCGCTCGGCCTGTTCTTGATGCTTGGCGTGCTCGTAGCAACCGTGGGCCAGTCGGCCATGGCGGCTGAGCCACCAAGGCAGCGCGGAGCCGAACGATCTTTTCGTACATTGTGTTGGTGTGCGCCGCTACTGCTGCTTCCGGCGCAGTTTCATCACACCAAGGCCGTGGCTGCCTCCGCTGCGGAGCTGCTCAAACAGCGCTGCAATAACACTCTGGTTGTGACGACCCCCCAGCCGCTCGAGCAAGAAGGCATGGCGTGGCAAGCGCGTAGCGATTTCGCCTTCGACCTGTATCGGGGCTTCGCCTTCCGCTCGTCTACGTTGCCAAAGGGTGATCGCCTGCTGATCGACGACATCGCCGAGCGCGGCTCTGGCGACGATGCGGCCATCACCGCAGCGACCGCGCAGCTCTCGTCGCTCGGCATTGGTTGCGTGGTGACACCATCGAAGTCGCTTGACGTGGCCGACAATCTCGCACCTGTGCTTGGTCCACCGCTGGTCGCTGGCGATGTCGCCGTATGGGCCCTGCGCTAGCTCGTAGCGGCCAAGCGTTGCCTGCGCAGCTACAGTCAGCGCTCGTGGAATTGGGTGGCGAAATGGTTGGGGAACCTTCCGAAGTGCAGGCAAATGGCGGCGATCGCTTGTATCGCCAGCTCATTGTCGCCGTCACCGCCGTTGCCGCTGCGTGGAGAATTTTCTACCTTGTGGTGACCAAGTGGAGTCGTCACCTCATGCTGAACGACTCGTTGTACTACAGCTCGCAGGCATACCAAAACGCCCACGGTCATTGGTTTCGCAATGTGCTGGGCGACCAACCCGGAGCCGAGCATGCGCCACTGACGTCGGTGCTACTCACGCCGTCGAGCCTGCTGTCGAACCATGAGTTCTGGCAGCGCGCCACGAACACGTTGGTGGGAATAGCTGTTATCCCCTTGATCGCAATGGTTGCCCGGCGCGTCGGCGGTCGTCGCGTTGCGGTCATCGCAGCGGCCATAGCGGCTGTGTATCCAAACCTCTGGATGAATGACTCGCTCATCATGTCGGAGACGTTGTCTACGTTGCTTGCAGTTGCAGCGCTGTGGTTTGCTCTGCGTCATCGCGATCGATTCGAGGTGCGGAGCGCGCTTGCGCTTGGCGTAGTCGTGGGCCTCGCAGCGTTGGCGCGAAGCGAGCTGTTGTTGCTCGCTCCGTTGTTTGCGCTCATCGGCCTGCGTAGCCAACCAATTCGGCAGTGGGCCGGCCGCGGTCTAGTTATCATGCTGGCGACGCTCGCAGTGCTTGCGCCGTGGGTGGCCTACAACGCAACTCGCTTCGACAGTTTGGTGATCGTCACCACCAACGAGGGTGGCGCGCTGAGGGGCGCCAATTGCGACGATGCGTACAGCGGCCCGGCCATGGGCGGTTGGTCGGTCCTGTGCGTGCTCGACAACATTGATCGACCAGATGAAGACGCCTCAGAGCGCGCGGTGCGTCTTCGTCGCGAGGCCGTGACCTACATCAAGGACCATGCCACTCGATTGCCCGTTGTCGAGGCAGCGCGGTTGCTGCGCGCTGCCGATCTGTATGGCGTGGGTGACCTCGTTCGTTTCGACGTAGGCGAAGAGCGTGCCAAGTGGGCGTCGTGGGCGGGAATTGTTTCTTGGTGGCTCTTGGCCCCACTAGCGGTTCTGGGATGGTGGCGTCAGCGTCGTTCGAACGGCTGGATGTTGATGGCGCCCGCAGTCGGGGTGCTGATCACTACCGTGGTGTTTTACGGGGCCCATCGTTTGCGCTCGCCGATGGAACCCGTCGTGATTATCTGCGCTGCAGTTGCACTGGCTCATTGGATGCCGACGCAGTCGTTCCTCTCACGGAGGCGAGTCTGATGACCGACGTGAACCAAGGTGCTGTGAACGACGTTGCCGACGCTGCTCCATATCGAGCGCGCATCGCGTATCAGCCTGCTCTCGATGGTGTGCGCGCCATCGCTGTCACGATGGTGTTGCTGTTCCACGGCGGCGTTTCGTGGATGAATGGCGGCTACTTCGGTGTGTCTGTGTTCTTCACGCTGTCGGGCTTTTTGATTACGTCGCTGTTGTGCAGCGAGTTCTCGAGTACTCATCGGGTAGCTCCCGGGGCCTTTTATGTGCGTCGAGCAAAGCGCCTCTTGCCAGCCAGCATCGTGTGTTTGTCGGTGGTGTCGATTATGGCCTCGGCGAACGCATGGACGGCGGCCAACCACGTGCGCAGAGACCTGCTGGGATCGCTCGGTCAGGTGGCGAACTGGGTTCGTCTGCTTGCCGGCGAGAGCTACGTAGACGCGCAGAGTGCCAGCGCCGGGTTCCGCTCGCCGCTGGATCACTACTGGTCGTTAGCGATTGAAGAACAGTTCTACTGGGTCTGGCCACTGGCATTTTGGGGCCTCGCGCGGTGGGCGCGTCGACGTAACGTGAGCCTCACGTCGGTGGTGTGTGTGTGCACGGCCGTATTCGCGGCGTGTGCGCCGTTGATCGCCGCTGTGTGGGGCAGCGATGCCGCGTACTGGGCCACCCCCGCTCGCGCGGGCGAGATCTTGCTGGGCGCGTTGGTGGCCGTGCTGTTGTCTGAGGGTCGCGTGCGCGCTACGCGATGGATGGCTCCGCTTGGGCTTGCGCTGGTGCTCGCGTTCGGATTTGTGCTGCCGGCTGCCAGTGGTCCGGCCTACAGCGGTGGGTTCCCCGTGCTGGCGCTGGCCAGCGCGATGTTGCTGCTCGGATTGCAGCGTGAGGGCTTCGTTCGCTCGTTGTTGTCATGGCGGCCATTTGTCTCGTTGGGTCGCATCAGCTATGGCGTCTACCTGTACCACTTGCCGGTGTTTGTGTTTATGACGAGTCAGCGAACTGGGCTTGATGGATGGGCGCTGTTGGCATCACGCTTTGCGGTAACGCTCGCGATTGCGATCACGTCGTATCGACTCATTGAGCAGCCGATCCGCCGCGCTACTTGGGCGGGCGTTCGCACGGCAGTCAGCGCCGCTACAGCCACCGCTGCCGTCGCTGTGTTGGTTGCGGCCGTTCCCGCGGGCGCTGGCAGCTACTGGGGTGTGAGCGCATCGTCGCGCTCGATTGCGGCCATTGCGGTAGATGCCCCGACCACTCCGCTAATCGTGCAGCCCACTACCGCTGACACCCAGGTGCTGAGTGCTGATTCAACCCCCGCAGCATCAACGGTTCCTGTGCTCCCGAAACTCAGTAGGCCTGTGCGCATCTTGGTGGTTGGCGACTCGATCGCCGAAGCGACCGGCCACGGACTCGTCGCGTGGGCGGCAGCCAATCCAACCGTTGCTCAGGTGTCGCTCGCAGTGAGCGCCGGTTGCGGCTTTGTGCGCGGCGGAGAAGTGCCAGCAGACGGCAATGTTCCGTTTCAACACAACTGTGATCTGCTGCTTGATGGTGAGTTGCCGACGGACCTCAAAGCGTTACGTCCCGATGTGGTGGTGATGCTTGTCTGGGCGCGAGACCAGGCTCCGCGAGTGTGGAACAAGCGCGAGGGTGAGCTGACCCCAAGCGATAGCGCTTTCAGTGCACGGCTCGAGCACGACTATCGGGCGATCACCCGAGAGATTACCTCCGCGACCGACGCAACCGTGGTGTGGATCCGTCCACCGAAGGGCGACCCCTATTGGCTCAATAAGGTCACTCCCTTTACCGACGAATCTGAACACGCGATCGTTGAAGGCGTGATGCGTCGAGTGGTCGGCGAAATTTCGTCGCGCGCAGAGGTGCTCGATCTTCGTTCGTGGATGGAATCCGACGGAATTGCGCTTGCTCATCCGGCTCGTCCCGACGGCCTTCACTTCAGTATCGAGGCCGCAACCGACGTGGCTACGCGGTGGCTCGGGCCGCAGTTGGTGCTGGCCGCGGCTCGCGCAGCGAGCGCCTCAACTCCCTAGCGAGGCAACAGTTTCGTTGCGTGCTTCAGTAACGACAACGCGCCCTGTTTGGCGGGGCGACGGTGGTGCGATTGGGTGTGATCATCCTGCGCCGCCATCGAGGCGCGGTGTTGCACAAACCAGTCGTAGCTCTGCGCAAACATTTCATCGTTCGAGTAGCGCGGGGTCCAGTCGAGCGCCTGTGTGGCGTGAGCGGTATCGAACCACATCGACTTGCTGTACATGATCCAGTGATACGGGGCGAAGGGTGCGAGTCCAAGGCCAGCAGCCACGCGCATTGCCATCGAGGCTGGGCGAGCGGGCAGCGAGCGAACGCGTGAGCCGGTGCCAGCGTGAGCGCACACGTGCTCGAGCGTTTCGCGCATGGTGGAGAACCGGTCGGTGCCTGCATTGAAGATCATCGGGCCGCTACTTGCGCCAGCGCGAATGCAGATGTCGGCAAGATCGTCGGCGTGAACGAACTGATAGCGGTTGGACCCGTCGCCCAATACGAACACATCGGCGCCGTCGGCGATCCAATCGAACAGAATACCGAAGATGCCGAGGCGGCCATGCCCCAAGATGGTACGGGGTCGAACAATGGTGACATCGAGGCCGTGAGACGTTGCCTCGAGACATGCCCATTCGGCAGCCAACTTGGCGTGGCCGTAGGCCTCGAGTGGCGAGGGAACAGTGGTCGGCATCACAGGGTTGGAGGCGGGAATGCCGAATACCGCGCTCGACGACGTATGTACGACCTTGCTGACGCCCGAGTCGAGGCAGGCAGAAAGCAGCAGGCGTGTGCCATCGACATTGACACTGCGCAGCAATTGCTCGTCTTTGGCCAATGGCACCTGCGCCACGTTGTTATAGACAACGTCGACGCCTTCGACAGCAGCGCGCACCACGGCTGCGTCGCGAATATCGCCGCGAACAAACTCGACGTCGGCGTCGTCGGCTGGGGCGTTGAGATCGAGCACGCGTACGGTGTGGCCGCTGGCGCGTAGTTGCGTTGCGAGCAGTGCGCCGAAATAGCCACTGCCACCGGTGACTAGTGCCGTGG
>JAPKZR010000172.1 GCA_026393695.1 Actinomycetota bacterium | reverse complement strand
GCGGTTGGCCTGCAACGTAGGTAACAGGTGCTGCTGCTGTTGTTCGGGCGTTCCGAATTTCATGATTGAGCCGCCGGCCAAGACCAGACCCACCATGTTGAGCACGGGTGGCACGCCAGCCAATGCGCACTCGTGCATCCATACCGCTTGGTGCGCCGAGCTGAGGCCGCGACCGCCGTGTTCGACGGGCCAATGAATGCCAGCGAAGCCGGCCTCAAAGATGCGCTGTTGCCACTCGATGCCGGCGCTGATGAGGTCGGGTGGGCAGATCGCGCCGTAGTCGCGCGGGGCGGTGGCTTTGTTGGCGCCGAGCCAGGTCTGCACCGAGGCGCGGAACTCGTCGAGGTCGAGTGGTTCGGGTGCTTGTTCCATTGGTGTGCACGTTAGTGCCGCCTCATTGGGAGCAACGTGGTGGCGCTGCGAAGCGACTTTCGAGCTCAAATCCGTATGGGCGTTGGTCGTAAGACAGGTCGTAAGACCTTTGTACACATACCCTCTAGGACCCTTATACCGTAAGGGTTTCTTGGATAAGTCTTTACTCCAGCTAGGGCGAACGCTGCCGATACATAAATTACAGTTCGACTGCATTCAGCAATCAGTTGTTCGAATTCACATCTATTTCAGGGAGGTATTCATGCGCAAAAGCGCACTCATCACCGCAAGCGCCTTCATTGGTCTTGCCTCACTCGTTGCCGGCGGCACAGCCGCCAGCGCCTCATCAGCACCCGCGCCGAAAGTGGCGGGGGCATCAAGCTTCACTCTCAACTTGCTTGGCGCACCCATCACCGTTGGCGTCACTACAGGTGTCGACGGCAGCCTCACCAACGTCAACGTTGATCCAACCGTCCTCGTCGCAACCGCTGCTCGCATCAATAAGGTTTCGTTCAGCAACGTCGCCGGCACCGCTTCGGTCACCGTTCGGGCGAACCATGGAGGCCAGAGCGTCGCCATTCGTTCAACAAGCTTGGCTGACCTCGCAGGGATAGCGAACGGCTGGACGGGCGATGTGTTTGGTAACGATGTCAAGAGCAGCGTCACGTTCGATGTTGTGGACAACGTCGGCTCGCCAGAACTTGCCAACGTGCGTTGCGCCCCGGGCGCCGGCATTACGTGTTCGCTCCCTGTGACAACTTCTGGTCACGACGACGACGATGACGACGGCTCAAGCGTTTCGTCGTCGGTTACCTTCACCAGCGAGACCGGCGCGACCCGCACGCTTCGTATTCGGGTTGGCATGCACACCGACGACGGCAACACCCAAGCAGTCGTGCGCATCTCGCTTTCGAGGATCACCGAACCCGCTATCACTGGCGTCGGCCTTCATACATGGACCGGCGTGCTGTGTGACGGTACCCCAGCAACGATCAAGTACGACGTGGCTGATGGCGGCGCAGTAACGGTTACCGAAGATCCATTGTTCACCGTGAAGGGCCACGAACGCGATGGCGTCAAGGTGATGTTCGCTTCAGGTGAGCAGGTTCGTATCAGCGCTCGCGGTACCGGCGTGACCGCTCAGGTGCGCCTTGAGGTGCGTCTGCGCTGCCCACAGGATCTGCCAACCATCAACAGCATCGCTCCAGACCCAAGCATCGTCAGCGGCGATGACGACGGCGACGACGATCACGGCGACCATTCGGACGACGATGACGGTGACGATCACGGCAGCGACCACGGCGGCGGCCGCGGTGGCAACGGTGGCAGCGATGACGTCAAGGGCCATGGCTGATTTCACTCCTTCAAAGGCCCGGTTCCTCATTTGGGGAGCCGGGCCTTTGCTCGTTGCAATGCTCGCATCGTCGTGCAGCGGGAATGATCCAGGCGTCAATGCGGGTCAGGCTGACCAGTCGTCAGCCACGTCGATCGCGATCGATCAAGCGGTCGATGGCGCAACTGTTTTGCAGGCCGCGCTTGACCAATTGGCGGCGGGCTATCACTTCTCGAGCACGGCCACGGTGAACGGCACCGCAGCAGTGACGGCTGCAGGTGATCGAGTGGGCGACAGCACTCGAATGAACGTGTCATCAAATGGCGCGGCTGTTGACTATGTGGTCACGCCCACCGCTACGTGGGTGAACAAGGACGGCACATGGTCGGAGGTCACCGACGACACGGCGCCTGCAGATCCGCTCGGCGCGCTTCGCGCGCCAACATCGGTGACGGTTGCGCCGTCGGTCGCAGGTGCACCAATGGTGTTAACGGCGAGCTATCCGGCGTCGGCGCTTTCGCTGCCGGGTGATGCAGCGGTAGACGTGGAGTTCACGATCGACGGTTCGGCGCTGAGCTCACTGAGCTACAGCTCCACATCCGATGGCGGTGCTGCTGAAGTGCACACTGACATCACGGCATTGGTCGATACGTCGCCAGTGACGGTTCCGAAGATCTAAACAATTCGCGCGGGACTTCGTGGGCGCTGGGCCTGCGAGGTCCCGTGTGTTTCGGCCGGGAAGCGCTTAGGCCAAGAACGGCAAGAACATTGCTGTTTCTTCCGAGAGGTTTGCCGGAACGGCGTAACCCTCGCGACTGGTGATGGTGCCCCAGTTATCGCGGACATCTTCGGGGCTGAGGTTGGCGTGGTGATAGCCCTGGGTCTCGCCAAGGAACACTTCGGCCACGCGGCCGCCACCCACGCTGAACAGTCGCCCGCTTGGCTCACACTGCTCGCTGGCGAGGTAGGTGACCAATGGCGAAATGAGGCCTGGGTCGAGCTTGTTGCCAAGCGCTCCGAGCAAGCTCTCGGTCATGCGAGTAAGCGCCAATGGCGCAATGGCGTTGGCCTTGATGTTGTACTTGGCGCCCTCGACGGCGAGGACGCGGGTGAATCCAACGAGCCCCATCTTTGCGGCGCCATAGTTGGCCTGGCCGAAGTTGCCGAAGATGCCCGCAGCCGATGAGGTGCTGATGATGCGGCCGTAGCCCTGCTCGCGCATGTGGATCCATGCCGGCTGGGTCACGTTGAACGCGCCGCGAAGGTGAACGTCGAGCACCGGGTCGATGAGGTCGGGTCCCATGTTGTGGAACGCCTTGTCGCGCAAGATGCCTGCGTTGTTGATGACGATGTCGATCTTGCCGAACGCATCGATCGCGGTCTTCACGATCGCCGCGCCGCCTTCGGTGGTGGCAACGCTGTTGGTGTCGGCAACTGCCTCGCCGCCCGCAGCGCGGATTTCGTCGACGATAAGGTCGGCGGCGCCCTTGTTGCTGCCGGTGCCATCGACCGAACCACCGAGGTCGTTGACCACGATGAGGGCGCCACGCGACGCCATCAAGAGTGCATGCTGGCGGCCAAGGCCACCGCCTGCGCCAGTAATAATTGCTACCTTGCCGTCAAATCCAACGTCGCTCATAACGAGAGAAGTTAGCGAGGTCGAACCCGTATCCGCTAGTTCGGTCGGCTATCGGTGGATCAACCAGCGTCGGCGGGCCCACCGAGTTGGGCAACGGCTTCGGCTTTGAGGCGCTTGTAATCGAGCTTGCCGTTGGCTGCGCGGCCGATGGTGTCGATGGTGAGCACTCGCTTTGGTGCCTTGTACGCAGCGAGGTGAATCTTCACGTGGGCAATGAGTTCGGCCTCGTTGATGACGGCGCCATCGTGGGGTTCGACCAGCGCGGTGATGGCTTCGCCGAAGCGTTCGTCGGGCAGACCGACCACTGCTGCATCGGCCACGGTGGGGTGGTGTTTGAGCGCCTCTTCGACTTCTTCGGGGTACACCTTCTCGCCGCCGGTGTTGATGCACTGGCTGCCGCGACCAAGCAGCTTGACGGTGCCGTCGGCTTCAACTTCGGCGAAGTCGCCGGGAATGCTCCAGCGCACACCATCGAAGGTGATGAAGGTGCTGGCCGACTTTTCGGGGTCCTTGTAGTAGCCCACCGGAGTGCGTCCGCGAAGCGCAACCCGACCGCGTTCGCCGCTGCCGGGAACGACCTCGCGGCCATCGTCGGTGAGCACCTTGGTGTGCGGCGTAAGCGTGAACTTGGCGGTCTCGCCGGCACCGTCTGCCGAGGTGGTGTTGTTGGCCATGCCGATGGCCTCGCTGCTGCCGAGGCTGTCGATGAGGATCAATCGTGCGTTGTGGCGAAGTAGGCCAGCTTTCGATGCAGCAGACCACATCACGCCGCTTGAGACGATGACTCGCAACGACGAAATGTCCCACCGATTGGGTTCCGCGTCGAGGGCGCGCAGCAGTGGCTTCGCGAATGCGTCGCCCACGATGGACATGCTGTTGACGCGCTGCAGTGCGATGGTGTCGAGCAATTCGATGGGGTCGAAGTGGCGTCCCTGCAAGGTGACCACCGATCCGGCGAGCGACAGGTTCCACATCGCGTTGAATGCACCGGTGCCGTGCATGAGCGGAGCAGCCGGAAGGTTGCGGGGGCCTGGCTTGACGATGCGCTGCTCGAGTTGGGCCCAACCGGGCACGGGCGGCAACGGTTGCTTGGATGCCGCATCGAGGCTGCCGATGACATCGTCTTGGCGCCACATCACGCCCTTGGGCATGCCGGTGGTGCCGCCTGTGTAGAGCATGTACAAATCGTCGGGGCTGCGACCCCATGGGGCGACGGTGCGTGATGTAGCGGATGCCGCGGCGGTCTCGTACGCCACTGCCCACTCGGGGCATGGCTCGCTGCCGTCGTCGACCCAGATCCAAGTGCGAATGGCTGGCAGTTGCTCGCGCAGCGTGGCGCAGCGCGGTGCGAACGAGCCATGGAAGACCACGGCAACGGCGTCGGCGTTGTTCCAGAGGTACTTCAGTTCGTCGTCGGTGTAGCGGTAGTTGGTGTTCACCGGAACGAGTCCGGCCTTGTACATACCGAACATGCTCTCGAGGTACTCGGGGCAGTTGTACATGTACTGCGCCACTTTGTCTTGGTGGTGGGCGCCCGCAGCGAGCAGCGTTGCAGCGATGCCATCGGCGCGACGATCGAACTGGCTCCACGTGAACACGCGGTCGCCTTGCACCTGCGCCGTTGCTTCGGGAAAGCGATCGGCGTGGTGCTCCCACATTTCAGCAAAATTCCAACCTGAGGTAGTCACGGCACTGAATCTAGAGCGGCCTTGGAGCGAACCCTGAATCGGTTGAATGCGGAGTCAGGCAAGCGATGGAGGGCCTTCGCGGAGGCGGTCGAGCGATGCAACCGGCATTGGCTCTGGAGTCGTAATGTGGCCGCATGGACTTTCAGTTGCCCACCGAGGATGACCCGCGACGCCAAGTAGTGCGTGACTGGATCAAAGCGAACCCGAAACCATCGGGGGCTACCTTGGCCAAAGCCGGCTATGTGGCGCCGCATTGGCCTGCGCCTTGGGGCCTTGCTGCCGACCCAATTCATCAGCTGATTATCGACGACGAACTCAACCGAGCCGCGGTGCGTCGGCCTACGAACCCCATTGGTATTGGCTGGGCCGGACCAACGCTGCTGTACGCAGGCACACAGGAACAAAAGGATCTGTACCTCGATCGGCTGCTCAGCGGCGAAGACTTTTGGTGCCAGTTGTTCAGCGAGCCTGGCAGCGGCAGCGACCTCGCCAGCTTGGGTACGCGTGCGCTGCGCGATGGTGACGAGTTCATCGTGAACGGTCAAAAGATCTGGACCAGCGGCGCGCAGCATGCGAAGTACGGAATCCTTATCGCACGCACCGATCCCGATCTGCCCAAACACAAGGGCATCTCGTATTTCGTATGCCCGATGGATGCTCCCGGTATCGAGATCAGGCCCATCACCGAGATGACCGGTGGGCACACCTTCAACGAGGTGTTCTTCACCGATGTTCGTATTCCCGCCGCGAACCTCATTGGCGATCTCAACGATGGTTGGCGTCTCGCCAAGGTCACCTTGGGCAATGAGCGCGTGTCACTCTCAACTGGTGGTGTGCTGTGGGGCAGCGGTCCAACCGCCATCGAGATGCTCGATGCAGTTCGTGCCAATGGTCCCGTCACCGATGTGCATATGCGTCAGCGGCTTGCGTCGATCTACATCGAACACATGGTGCTCGACCTCATCCGGTTGCGCACCTTGTCTGCCAAGCTGCGCGGCGAGCAGCCCGGACCCGAGGCCAGCATCCGCAAGATCATGGCCGACGAGCACGGACAGCACGTGATGGCCGTCGCTCGCGATCTGCTCGGCGCTTCGGGAATGCTCACGAGCAGCGAAGGCCGTGATGAGTTCGTGCCGGGCACCGACACCAAGGGTCTTGGGCCTGGTCGCCCGCCAAACGATCTCGGTCACCCAGGTTGGTACGACGGCTACATGTTCAGCCAAGCGCTCACCATCGGTGGCGGCACCGGCGACGTGCAGCGCAACATCGTGGCCGAGCGCGTGTTGGGGTTGCCTCACGATATCGATGTTCAGATTGGCCTAACTTGGGCCGAGACGCAGCGATCCGGATCTCGATAAGAAAGCATTGATACGTGACTGACATTGTCGAGCCAGAGCTGAGCGACTACAAACTCTCCAGTCGTTACGACCGCGATTCAGGTCGGGTCTTCTTGTCGGGTGTTCAGGCGCTGGCTCGATTGCCACTCGAGCAAATGCGTGTCGACCGCAGCAATGGGCTCAACACGGCAGCCTTTGTCACGGGCTATCCGGGCTCGCCATTGGCGGGGCTCGATCGTGAAGCCGATGTCGCCGCGAAGTCGGCAGGCGAACTCAACTACGTGCACCGTCACGCGCTCAACGAAGAGCTTGCGGCTACCGCCGTAATGGGTAGTCAGTTGGCGGCCGAACGACCCGACTGTCGCTACGACGGCATTGTTGGTTACTGGTACGGAAAGACTCCGGGAGTCGATCGCGCCAGCGATGCAATCCGACACGCGATGTTTGCCGGTGTGCATCGCAACTCGGGAGCAGTGGCGTTTGTCGGCGACGATGGCGCGGCCAAGTCGTCTACCTTGCCGAGTGCATCGGACTCCACCTTGATTGGGTTGCATATGCCCATCCTCTTTCCGGGAGATGTGCAATCGGCACTCGATCTCGGACGTCATGCCGTAGCGATGTCTCGCGCCAGCGGACTGTGGTCGGCGCTCAAGATTGTGGCAGCCGTTGCCGACGGAACCGAAGCCATTGACCTTGCGCTCGACCGCGTCTCTACGGTTGCGCCGAAGGTCGACTTCGAGGGCTACACGTTCGTGCCCCATGCCGACGGCGGGCTACTCACGCCGCACACGCTCGACCTCGAACGCGAGTTGTACGAGATTCGTCTCGAGCTGGCGCGTGCCTATGGCACCGAGAACAATCTCAACACCATCGATGTCAATCCCGACGACGCATGGATCGGTATTGCTGCCGCTGGGCACACGTACACCGAGGTCCGTCAGGCGTTGCGCATGTTGGGTTTGGCCACCGATGAGCAGATTGCCGATGCCGGCATTCGCTTGCTTCACCTTCGGTTGATCTCGCCTATCGACCATGCGCTGTTGCGTCGCTTCGGCACCGGTCTCACCGAGATTTTCGTGGTCGAAGACAAGACCCCCACGCTCGAAGCCATGCTCAAAGAGGCGCTCTGGTCGTCGCCCGATCGACCGACGATCACGGGTAAGAACGACGAACAAGGTCGTCATCTTCTGGCCGCGCACGGTTCGCTTGATGCCGACTCGATCGTGGGCCCGTTGCGGTCGCGTCTCGTTGAGCGACTCACCGACGACCGACTCGCTCCCTTGCGTTCGGCTGCTCGCACTCGGGTGCTCATTCCGCTCACGCTGAACCGCACGCCGTATTTCTGTAGTGGCTGTCCGCACAACGTGAGCACCGAGGTGCCCGCTGGGTCGTTGGTGGGCGGCGGCATCGGCTGTCACTCGATGGTCGCAATGATGGATTCGTCCCGCGTTGGCGAAATTGTCGGGCTCACCTGTATGGGTAACGAAGGAGCCCAGTGGGTGGGCATGGCTCCGTTTGTCGATACGCCTCATCTCATTCAGAACATCGGCGACGGCACCTACGCGCACAGCGGCCAATTGGCTATTCGCGGTGCGATCGCCGCTGGCGTCAACATCACCTACAAGATCTTGGTGAACGGTGTTGTGGCGATGACCGGCGGCCAAGACGCAACTGGCGCAGTCGACGTGCCCACGATGGCACGCATCTTGCTGCTGCAAGGCGTGCGCAGCGTGCTGGTGACTACCGACGACCTTGGCCGGTACAACTCGATTGGATTGCCCAACGAAGTTGAGGTCTGGGACCGCACCCGAATGGTCGAGGCGCAAGAACGGTTGGCATCGATTCCGGGTGTCACGGTACTGATCCACGATCAACTGTGCGCTGCCGAGAAGCGCCGTCTGCGCAAACGCGACAAGGTCGCCAAGCCAGCGTTTCGGGTACTCATCAACGAGCGCGTGTGCGAGGGCTGTGGCGACTGTGGGCAACAGAGCAACTGCCTGTCTGTGCAACCCGTAGAGACCGAGTTCGGGCGCAAGACACATATCGATCAGAGTTCGTGCAATCTCGATTACTCGTGTCTGCGTGGCGACTGCCCGAGCTTCGTGAAGGTGCTTGAGCCAAGGCGACCCATCAAGGTGAAGACCCGTTTCACGAGGGCTCCATCCGATCTTGCGGCCGCGACTGTGGTTGATCCAATCGATGGTCTGATGGTGCGTATGCCAGGTATTGGTGGCACCGGTGTTGTCACGGTCAGCCAGATCCTTGGCACCGCAGCGATGCTCGATGGGCTACAGGTTCGCGGTCTCGACCAAACAGGGCTGTCGCAAAAAGCTGGTCCGGTGGTGAGCGATGTGTTCATCAGCCGCGACGAACATGTGGGCTCCAACAAGGCCGCTGCTGGCAGCGTCGATGTGCTCATCGCCTTCGACTTACTCGGCGCTGCCACCGACGCGCAGCTTCGTGGTGCCTCGGTCGATCGCACAATCGTCATCGGCTCCGCTTCACCTACGCCTACCGGCAAGATGGTGCTCCATCCGACGGTGGCGTATCCCGAACTTGACGATCTCGTTGGTCGCCTCAACGCCACCAGCCGTGCCGAACTCAATCGGTATGCGCCAGTATTCGAGTTGGTCACTGGTCTCTTCGGCGACACCACCACGGCCAACGTGTTCCTGCTTGGCGTGGCTCATCAGGCGGGCGTGCTGCCGGTGTCTACCGTCAGCCTCGAGCGGGCCATCTCGCTCAATGGCGTTGCGGTCGATCGCAACCTTGCTGCGTTTGCATGGGGCCGCCAATGGATCATCGATCCCGACTCGGTCGCCAAGGCCGCGGGCGTGCACACCTTGGTCGAGGGAGCCGCCGAGCCGCTCGATCCGATTGCGATGCGGGCGGCCGACCTCGTGGCGTATCAGTCGCAGGAGTATTCACAGCTGTATCTCGATCGCATCGAGACGCTGCGCGCCGCTGGCGCTTCGGCCGAAACGATTGATGCGTTTGCAATACATCTGCACAAGCTGATGGCCTATAAAGACGAGTACGAAGTCGCTCGGCTGTTGCTGGCCCCAGAGGCGCGTGCAGCGGCCGAAGCCATCGCAGGCGAGGGTGCCCGAGTTCAGTGGCAGCTACATCCGCCGATGCTTCGTGCGTTGGGCATGAAGAGCAAGATCTCGTTGGGTCGTTGGGCCACGCCGTTGATGGTTGGCCTGCGGGCTGGCCGCCGTCTACGTGGCACACCATTCGATCTGCTGGGCATGACCAAGCTGCGTCGTATCGAGCGTGCGCTCGCAGGCGAGTACGCCGACTCAATCACGGTGCTTGTTCGGGCCAACGCGCCAGCGTCCGTAACGCTTGAGGCCGCCGGTCTGCCCGAACTGGTGCGCGGTTACGAGTCGATCAAGCTCGAGTCGTTGGTGCACTACCGGGCCCGTCTGGTTGAGTTCATGAATCCGGCGGGTTCTGCCGAGCCTGATTCTGTGCCCGCAGACTAAAAAAATGGACTTTGTGCCCTAACCATTGCCGCCTTCGTGACGCACCATATACGTGCGTGAAGGAGTCGCAATGAGTTCTCGGATTGTGATTCTTGGTGCAGGCACGGGCGGCACTCTGGCCGCCAATCGTTTGCATCGAGAACTCGATGGTCGCGACGCGGAGATAACCGTGATCGACCTCGACGATGTGCATGTGTATCAACCTGGGTTGTTGTTCGTACCGTTCGGTCTTGCCAGACCGCATCACCTCGAACGGCCGCGACAGAGTCAGCTGAATAGCGACATTCTCTACATCGAACGGCTCATCGACCACGTCGATGCTGAGCGCAACATGATTGTCTTGCGCGACGGTGAAGAGGTTCCTTACGACGTGCTCATCGTGGCCACAGGTGCCGTGTTATCCCCCGATGAAACTGAGGGGTTGTCCGATGCGATTGCGATGAACTCAGTACATCACTTCTACACCGTGCATGCGGCCGAAGTGCTGGAAGCAGCGCTCGATCGTTTCGACGGCGGTCGCTTGGTCGTCAACGTGGTTGACAATCCCATCAAGGGTCCGGTGGCTCCTGTTGAGTTCTGTTTCTTGGCCGACTGGTATTTCCATCAACGCGGCATCCGTGATCGTGTCGAGATCACCTATGTGACGCCGCTGGACGGTGCCTTCACCAAGCCGATCGCCAGCGACACTCTCGGGAGCTTGCTCACCGAAAAGAACATTCGGGTTGTGCCCGATTTCAATACCGGCAGTGTCGACGGAATCAGGCGCCGGCTGGTCGGCTACGACGGCCGCGAGGTGCCGTTCGATCTGGCCGTAGTGATCCCGATGCACCGCGGCGCAGCCTATGTGGGGCGTTCGAAAGGGCTCGGTGACGAAAACAACTTCGTGCCGACCGACCCGCACACGATGCAATCGTTGGTTCGGCCAAACATCTTTGTGATCGGCGACGCCGCAAACATTCCCGCATCAAAGGCTGGCTCGGTTGCGCATTTCGAAGGCGACGCGTTGGTGGCAAACGTGCTTCATTTAATGAGTGGCGAACCCCTCGATGCCAGCTACGACGGGCACACCAACTGCTTCATCGAATCGGGATTCGGCAAGGCATTGCTCATTGACTTCAACTACGACACCGAGCCGATGCCCGGCCGCTTCCCGGGCACGGTTGGGCTCCCCCTGCTCAAGGAGAGCCGACTCAACCACTGGGGCAAGGTCGCGTTTCAATGGGTGTATTGGCACGCCCTGCTCGCAGGTCGGCGGATCCCCGGAATCAGATCAAAAATGCCCACCGCGGGTAAGCGCATCGAACTCGGGGCCGCCCCGCGATTGCGTTCGATCGAGCAGCCAACGCAAGGACCCAAGCCTGAGAAGGTGTCATGACCGCAACGGTCGTTGTTGGCGAGTTCTACGAGAAGGCGGCGGGCGGTCAGATCATCTTCACGTAAGCGGGCGCCATCGCGCACTAGATTCTGGCGATGTCACCACGCCGTACTCGTTTACTCGCCGCCGTTGCCTGTGTTGGACTCCTGGCGGGATGCTCAAGCAGTTCGTCGTCGGGCTCGACCTCAGTGGACGTCACCGGCACAAGTTCAGCGACAGCCACCTCTGACGTAGCCGCCTCGAATGTGCTTGTTGGCGCCGCAAGTCGCTCGGTGTTGCCAACGGTGGGTGGCAATCGCGACTACGTGTCAACTGCGCCGGGCTGGTCGAATGTTGACCCGTACAACCCTGGTGTCTACGTGCCGGCGTTCGATCAGGGCGCTGTCGATGTGGGTAACGGCAACAACGATGCGGCTTGGGTGCACGATGATCTGAAGGCCACCGCAGTAGCAATTCAAGAAGGCGATTCATTGGTGGTCTTGGTAACCGCCGATGTCTACATGGTGTTCGCTGTCGACGCTGCCGAGATCGAGGCAATGGCGCGCAAGAGCCTGCCTGCGCAGTGGAAAGACAGCGCCAAGATCATCGTGTCCGCCACGCACAACCACCACGGTCCCGACACTGCGTTCAGCGTGAACGACAAGTGGTACGAGGCGATGGCCGCCGAGACTGCGGCCACCGTGAACGAGGCTGTCGTCGCGCTCGAGCCAGCAACATTGGCGGTGGCATCGGGCGAGCATCGATACGGCATGAACGATGTTCGCGATCCTGTTGTTTTTGATCCGGCGCTCAACGTGCTGGTTGCGCGTAGCACGGCCACCGACGACGTGATTGCCACCATTGTGCAATGGGCGAGCCACCCCGAAACCACCTTGGGCTTTGAGCCCAAGACTGGGTTTGATATTTCTGCTGTCTGCACAGCCAAGGGTTGGACAGGCGACGACTGCAAAGCCGATGGGCGTTACTTCACGTCTGATTACCCGGGCGTTCTCCGCGATGTCGTGAGCAGCGAAATCGGCGGCGAGGTGATGTACTTCAACGGTCCGCTCGGCAGTCAGATCGGACCCGGCCAGGCGCCAACTTGGGTCATCGACGCAGAGCACCCTGAGGGCAACGGATGGGTTGTGCCAGCCGGGGCCAAGCCGCTTCCTGGCGCCACCGACTATCTCGGCAGGAGCTTTGCTAAGACCGAATCGATCGGTACACAGTTGGGTCTTCATGTGCTGCAACTCGTCGACGCTGCCGAGGCAATAACCGTGCCGGCATTGGTGTGGCGAGAGCAGCCGTTTTATACGCGCCTCACCAACATTGGCTTTCGGGTTCTGTTAGCCGACGGCGATCTTGGGTGGAAGACGCCTCTGGGTTACAACTGCACGATGCCGTTCAGCGATGCAACGTGCGTATCTGACGACGGCAAGGTCGTCGACGATCCGGTTCTCACGCCGCTCGTCCAAAGTCAGATTCGGGTTGCCGATGTCCTCAAGACTCGACTTGTTCATCTGTCGCTCGGGTCGGTCGGCTTCTTGTTTATGCCTGGCGAGTTGCCTCCTGAGTTGGTCGTTGGGCTGCCCGCCGACTTCGTGACCGCCACCGACAAGTACTACCGCGATGCCAACGAAGAGCACGCCCGCGGCGCCGACTACGCAACGCCGGGCTACTTGCTCGACCTGGTCGATGAACCGACCACGTTCACGGTTGGTCTTGGCGGTGACGAACTGGGTTACTGGGTTCCGCTCAACGAAGTGAAAGTGCGTTGCGCCGCCGAAATCATTGGGCCTCCCGATGGTTGCAAGCGAGCCTTCGAGGCTGGGGTCATCAACACCGTCGATGGCGTGAGCGGGCCGATCTGTAAGAAGATCACTGATGACCCAAGCAGTCTCGACGGAGTGCCGGCCGACCTCGCCAAGGTTGCCCTCGACTCATGCCGTTATGGTCAGGCGCTTGGTCGTGAGCTCGGTGAGCCTCCAGGGCACTACGAAGAAACCAACAGTGCCGGTTGGGATCTTGTGGACGACACGTGGAAGGCGGCGGTGACCTTGTTTGGTCGCGATAATCCGCGTCAGATCAATCCCGACAACAAGGGATACACGCCCGAATCCCCGCCGCCAACCCCGTGATCATCAGGTAGGTGTGGCGCAGCAGGCACACTTCGTGGCAAGGTCGCAGCTATGACTGCTGTGAGCAACGAACGTTTGGTGGTCGATCTTCTCGACCCAGAGTTCTACCGATCGAATCCGCACGACGCGTATACGTGGATGCGCGCCAACGAACCGATTTATCGCGACCATCGCAACGGCTTGTGGGGCATCACCCGCCATGCCGATCTGATGGAGGTTGAGCGGCGCAGCAGCGTGTACCTCAGCGGTCAGGGCTATCGCGCTATCTGGTCGCCCGACGAGATCAACATGATCGCTCAAGACGATCCGCGGCATCGCCAGCAGCGCATGCTCGTGCAGCACAAGTTCACCCGCTCGGCTGTTAGCGATCGTCGCGCCGAGATCGATGCGCTCGTGGCCGAACTCATCGACAACATCATCAACGACGGCGAATGCGAACTCATCGACGCGATCTCGGGCCAACTGCCCGCACGACTCACGTGTCGTTTGCTGGGCTATCCCGAGACGATGTGGCGCGAACTCATGAGTTGGAGCGAGCGGCTGATGCGCATCGACATGCGCGAGCGCGATGGCCACATCTTCACCGACTTCATTGACGCCAACATGGAGTTCATTGGTGCCCTTGGCCAGATTGCACAAGAGAAGATGACCTGCCCGGCCGACGACCTGATCTCGCTGTGGTTGCATGCCGAAATCGATGGTCAGCCGTTGCCTCCGGCCACCATGGTGCACGAAGTGGGTCTGTTCATTTCGGGTGGGGCCGAGACCACGCGCACAGCGATCAGCCACGGCCTGCGCGCCTTTTGCGACAACCCCGAGCAGTGGGAGGCGATGGCTGCGGACCCTTCGCTGGTGCCGCTCGCCGTTGAAGAAGTGTTGCGATGGGTCACGCCGCTCAACAACATGTTCCGCCGTGCCGGCATCGACGATGAACTGAATGGCACGAAGATCTCTCGCGGGGATCGCATCGTGTTGCTGTACCCGTCGGCCAACCGCGACGAAGCTGTGTTCGATAATCCATTCGAGTTCAACATTCGCCGCAATCCGAATCCGCAGATCGCGTTTGGTTTCGGTACGCATCTCTGTATTGGCAACAACCTGGCTCGGGCAACGCTGCACTCGCTGTTCACCCAACTGTCAGCGCGCATCACGCAACTTCGGCCCATCACCGAACCCGACGTTGAGTCGAATATCTTCGCCCGAGCCGTGCGCAGCTTTCAGCTCGGCTTCACGCCGCGATGAACGCGTTTCGCTTTGGCGTGCAATCGTTCAGCGCCGAGACGCCAAAGCAGTGGCGCGACCGTGCCCGTGAGGCCGAGGCACTCGGCTACTCGGCGCTGCACCTGGCCGATCACTACATCGGTCCCGGTCCAGCATTGTCGGCCACCAACCACCCGGTGCAGGGACTCGCCGCGGTGCCCGCAATGGCGGTCGCCGCTGAGGCCACCTCAACGCTGCGCATTGGCAGCCGCGTGTTCTGCATTGACTATCGACCGCTGGCAGTGCTTGCCAAAGAAGCTGCCACGCTCGATTTCTTCAGCGAGGGCCGCCTCGAGCTTGGGCTCGGCGCGGGTTGGTTGCACGGCGAATACGAAGCCATCGGTCTCGAGATGGAATCAGCGCCTCGGCGCATCGCCCGGCTCGCCGAATCGGTGGTCGCAATCAAAGCCCTGTTTGCCGGCGGCGAAGTGAATATCTCTGGCGAGCATGTGAGCCTGCACGGCTTCACTCAAGTGCCTGCCACCGTGCAGTCTCCGCATCCGCCCATCATGATTGGCGGCGGCTCGAAGCGCGTGTTGAGTCTTGCAGCAGCGCAGGCAAACATCGTGAGCCTCAACTTCAATAACGCCAGCGGCAAGATTGGTCCAGCGGGAGTCAACAGCGGCACCGCAGCAGGCACCGCCGACAAGGTTGCGTGGGTACGCGACGCCGCCACGGCAGCTGGCCGAACAGCACTCGATTACGAAATCGAGATCGGCGCGTACTTCACCTTCGTCACGCCGGCGGCACGTCAGACCGCCGAGGGGTTCGGCAAGTTGTTTGGTCTTGATGCCGACGAAATGTTGCAGCACCCACACTCGTTGTTCGGAACCACCGACGACATCGTCGAAGAGTTGCAGCGCCGACGCGAGCACTACGGCATCAGCTACGTCACCATCAACGACACAGCGATGCAGGCGTTCGCGCCGGTGGTCGAGCGCCTCGCTGGAACCTGACCGACCCCGGTCTTGTTAGGCGCTGGCTTGCTCGAGCGTGTCGACAAAGAGTTCAAGTGTTGCCTCGGCGAAGGCGATCATGTTGTCGACGCGCACATCGGAGCCGGTGAGCACATGCCGCGTTGCGTTCACGGGGCCTGTCACTGCGAGCCACACGTGGCCAGCTGGATCACCATACGGATTTGGTGGGCCAGCGGCGCCCGCCTCGCCGACGCCCCATGTGGCTCCGAGGCGAATCTGTGCTGATTGGGCGATGTACTGAGCGAACGCTTCGGTGGCGCCGCGCATTCCGGGCGGCACGTCGACGGCGCCGGCAATGAAGGCTCGGTGTGCGGCTGCGGTGTAGACCACGACGCCACCGAGGTAATAGGCCGAGGCGCCAGCAAGCGAGAGCAGCGAGGCCGAAACGAGACCTCCCGCAGAACCCTCGGCTAACGCGACGGTCTCGCCCCGTGCTCGCAGGAGATGTGCGGCACGTAGGGCGAGACTGTTCAGTTTTGGTGTGAGCATGTGCTCACCGTAGCGGTACGGGTGTGTCGCTTCGGCGAGGTATCAACCTCAGGCGATGGCGGCGAGGCCGTCGTATGTTGCCTGGGCTGCGGTCAGTGCAGCCTGTGCTGTGGCAGCGGCTGCGTCGGCGGCAGCAGCAGCGCTTGCGGTGGCGGCAGCAGCAGAGTCAGCAGCGACAGCGGCAGCGGCTGTGCTTGTTGCGTAGTCGTTGGCCTGCTGTGCGTTGGCGGCGGCTGTCGCTGAGGCATCGGCGGCTGCGGCAGCGTCGGCTGCGGCAGCATCGGCGGCGGCGGCGAGGTCAGCGTCGTCTGGGGCTGCGGCGGCGGCGTCGGCTGCAACAGTTGCTGCGTCAGCAGCGGCGACAGCACTTGCGGCGGCATCGGCGGCGGCAGTGGCGGCTGAATCGGCGGTGGCTGCTGCCCAAGCGGCAACATCGTGTGCGTACACAGCGTCAGCGGCAGCGGTGGAAGCTGCGGTGCCAGCGGCAGCTGCGGAAGCAGCGGCGGTGAGGTAGTCGTTATTGGCGTTGTTCAACACTGTGAGAGCGTCGGCCAAGAAGACCTTGGCCTGCTTGGTGGAGACGCTCAGAGAGTTCCTCGCCAACTGGGCGCCGGTGCTTGAGGTCACCGTCAAGCTCACGTTGTATTTGGCGTTGAACCCCAAGGTGGCGACGTTGACCGAGCCCACAGACATGGCGTCGGTTGTATTCGTCTCGCTGTATTGAGTCGCTCCGCTTGAATCGATGACGCTGACCTTCCAAGTAGAAGGCGTGGCGCACTTGTCAGCGATCGAGAAGCTCAGGGCGATCGTGGCGTTGACGCCCGAATAGCCAGTGGTGGTCGTTGCCTTGCTGATGGTGGCGCAGTTGGTCGGCGCCACGACTGGTGCTGGAGCCGGGGCAACTGGCTTTGGCGCTGCGGCCGTGGTGACTTTGCCGCCACCTCCACCGCCACCGGTTCCGCCGGTAGCCAATCCGTCGATGATTGCTCGGCCGGCGAACGATGAACCCGCACCCAGCGCTACAACCGTGGCAAGTCCGCTTGCCAAGACCCAATTTGGAATTCTCATGACCATCTCCTGGTTTCTCCTCGGTATCCCCGATACCTCTGGAACGTTGTTCAGTATGTGCCACTTGTTCCGCCAGCGACAGTGGACATTAGTCCTAGCTCTTTTTTGGCTTTCTCTAGTACCACCCGCCAGGCCCAAAATCCTCCAGTGAGCTGGTGTGATGTCGGGAATGCTGGCGACCCGCCGGTCTGGACGGCGGCAGTTGCTGAGAAACTGCAACCGTCCAGAGGGTTTGCCGGAATCACGGCTTCGCGACCACAATCTTGGGCACTTTGACGGCGCCGCCGCCGTTGACGCCGCCGGAGTTGATACTGCGGCGAATTGCGCCGTCGACGATCGCGCGAGCCGCAAAACTCGAGTGCACGCCGATCGCGCCCATTCCCATTCCTGCCGTGAGGCAGCCGACTACTACTAGCTTTCTGATGCTCATTACGGTCCCTCGTACGTGTGTAGCTACTGAAATGCCAGCAGCGGTGCCACTATGTGCGAAAACAGTGTGAGAGAACAGTGTCCAATGGTCGTAGCACTGGCGCACACCTGCGGCTTTCCGGGCGCGGTGTGGCTCTTCGGAACCCAGTTCAGCCCAGCAGCGCCGCTCCGTTGACCTCAAACGCGCGATTGATCCAGTCGTTGGCCGCCATCTCGGATGCGATGGTGGCATCGCTTGACGACGCAATGACGCGTCGGCCGTCGGCGGTTTCGCCAACCACAATGCCTTGCACCGGTTGACCCTTGTCGAACACCGCTGTGTAGGTGACCACGGTGGCTTCGCCTGCGTAGTCGCTGTCGACTTCGATCGTTGGAGTCGCAGCGGTGGCAGCAGCGGTTACGTCGAGCGCCGCAAACGGCTGCGCTGGCGGTGAGCACGACCACACCGCAGCGCCGTATTTGGTGAGCATGCCGCTCACGTTGGTGACCAGTCCGCGAGTCGACGGATTGGAGCGCAACATCTGCACCATCGTTGCGGTGGCTTGCAAGGTGTAGTTGTTCAGCGGGCCGCCTGCGAAGGTCATGCCGCCGGTGACTGTGAGTTGGCGGCTGTTGTCGATGCCGAGCTCATCTTGTTGCACGCGAACGGCAGCGGGGAAGCAGCTATAGATATCGAGGTGCTCGATGTCGGTCGGGGCCACGTTGCAGTGCTGCTGCACGGCCTGGCCGACGGCGTGAACCGCCGGAGATCGATGCATCTGCAACCGCCGAGTGAGCGGCACCATCAGATTCGATTCGATACCAGCATGGGCGAAGACCCAGCGGTCTCGGGCAATCCCGAGTTCTTCGGCGGTGGACGCGCTGCAGATGATGAGACCCGCTGCCTGATCGACGTTCCACTGCGAGCAGTGCAGCTTTGTATAGGGCCATGCGAGCATCTGGTTCGCCGTAGTGGGATTGACCAACGTGTCGCGATCGACCTGAGCGCGAGTCCATGCATCGGGGTTGGCGGTGGCAACAGCGCTGAAGTTGCTCCATAGGTCGGCGAGCAAGTTGATGTGCTCTGCGGCAGAGAGGCCTTGAGCGCGCCGCAACGCAGTGTCGATCATTGCGTACTGCCGTGCGGGCACAGGCAGGCCGCGGCTGATCTCTTCTTGCGTGAGGATCTCGTTTGAGGGCACGAGACGCTCGTCGGGTTCGCCGATTGTTGGGGTGTCGAACGCGGTGATACCGGTGATCTGAGAACGCAGCGCACGGTGCTTTGCCTCGCCGCCTGCCACGAGTGCTACGCGCGAACTTCCGTCGGCAACCATTGCGCAGGCCTTACTCAGCAGGGTCTGCTGCAGCACGCCGATGTCGGCCACAATCGATCGAATCGCTGGATTCCATGGGGCCACCACCGAAACAGGATTGGCATACGGCCATGTGCCGCGAGGAAGAAGCACGGCGTCGGCGATCTCGAGGGCGCGGCGAGAACCGGCATCGTCTGCGGCATTCTCGAGCGCCTGGCGCATTAGTGCGCCGGCCTCAACCGATTGCGTTGGGTCATCAACGCGCTGTTGCGACACGCCTGCGCCGATGATGACCGGAGCGTTCGATTGAGAAGTCATAGGGGATCACCGGCAAAGATAGAAGGACACGAACGAAGGGGATTTCAGCATGGCGCAGATCGAGGTCACAACTGAAGGCGCGGTAATGGTGGTCACGCTCAACCGGCCAAAGCGGTTCAACGCGATGACGCTCACGATGTTCGCCCTCCTTGCCGACGTCTGGCAAGAAGTAAGTGACAACGACGACATTCGCTGCGCAATCCTCACCGGTGCCGAGGGCAACTTCTGTTCGGGTATGGACCTGCGTGCAATGGCTGGCGATGTCGACGAGGTCGACTCGATCGATGTGCCCAAGCGCATGCAAGAAGACCCAGGTTTCATCTACCGCGGGTTGCTGAAGACCTATCAACCGACCAAGCCGATTATCTGCGCAGTCGAGGGTGTGGCCATTGCTGGCGGCACCGAGATTCTGCAGGGTACTGACATTCGTGTTGCCGGCGAGAGCGCGCGATTCGGTGTCAGCGAGGCGCGTTGGTCGCTGTATCCAATGGGTGGCTCAGCGGTGCGCCTGCGCCGTCAGATTCCATACGCAGCTGCTGCCGAGATCTTGCTCACCGGTCGCCACCTGCAAGCGCAAGAGGCCAAAGACTTGGGCCTCATCAATCATGTGGTTCCCGATGGCGGAGCAATCGACAAGGCGATGGAGATCGCTGCGATGATCGCCGCGAACGGTCCGCTTGCGGTTGAGGCAATCCTCAAGACGCTGCGCGTCACCGACTCGATGTCTGAGGCCGATGCCTTCGCATGGGAAGCCACGCATGGCATGGCCGTGATGGCAAGCGCCGATGCTAAAGAGGGTCCACGTGCCTTTGCCGAAAAGCGGCCAGCCAACTTTCAGCGCCGATAACTATTCGGGCCCAGTGACCACTGGTTCTTCTTCGTGGAGATCGACGTAGGTGTTGTGACCCACCCGCGTGGTGGGGGCATCCCACACCAACACGCCAATGCGGCACCGTTCGATGTGATTGTCGAGCACCGCGGTATCGGTGGCGCCAAACTCAATCAACGCTGCGCTATCGCCATCGGCTACCCAGTTACCGATGATGGTTGATCCGCTACCGCTGTGCACATTGACGGCGCGCATCGTGTTGCTCACCTTGTTTTCAATCACGCCGATGTGGTTGCAGTTGGTGAGGTGCACGGCCCACCAACGACCTTCGAGTCGGTTCTCGGAGATCACACTGGCACTCGCGTCGCGAAGGCGGATGTTGCAGATGTGATCGATCACTTCGTTCTGCGTGATGGTGTGGCCCGAGCCGCCAGCGAGCTCGATGCCGATGTCCCAACGCATGCCTTTGAACGTGCTTCGCTCGATGGTTGTTCGTTCGGCGAAACCAATGACGCCAACAGCGGTGACCGTTTGGATGACGACGTCGCTTGCGGTGACCACGATGTGGCCTTCGCAGTGTGACCCAACCATTGCTGAGCCCACGCCGCCGAGCAGCACGACCGGGGCGTGGAAGTTGAAGAAGCGAGTTGGTCCACCGGTGATGAGCACGTGCTCGAGACGCGAGTGAGCACCGAGATGAACAACGATCTCGCCCTGGCCCACGATGGTGGTGCGGTCACGGCCGAGGCCGCGCAACGTGACGCCATCGGGAATGGTGACCGGCCCGCGGTAGAGGCCGTCGGTCAATTGAACGATGTCGCCTGGCTTCGCGGCGTCGAGCAATGGCTGCAGTGGCAACGGAGTGGGCTCGCGCTGCTCGAACAAGCGGATGGCCTCGGCGACGGGGCGAAGCGCAATGCGATAGACGCCCGCAAGCCCAGCCGGCGAACGGTCGACCCGTTGCACCACGACACCGCCGCGGTGTTGTTCCCAATGCAACGCGCCGCCGTCGTTGGCTACTACCGAAGTGACTTCGTAGCGATCGGGCGTGAGCCCAGCCAATGTGAAGTCGGTGCCGGCCGACAGATCTACGGCGACGACATCGTCGCCGACTCGCGCATAGCGAACCTGCGCGTCGCCCCACTGATCGAAGGGCCGACTGCCGTGCACGACATCGCGATGTGCATTGACCCATGCGCCCACTTCGCGCAACGGTTGTTGCTGCAGCTGCGGGATGCTGCCGTCGGCGGTGAGCCCTACGTTGAGCAACAGGTTGCCGCCCTTGGCGATGACCTCGGTAAGCAGATCGAGCAGCGCGCCGGTGGACAACATGTGCTCAGCGCGCTCGGCGCGGTTGTTGCCAAACGAGTGCCCGACGCCGCGGCACAACTCCCACGGGGTGAGTTCGATGTCGGCTGGTGCGTTGTATTCGTAGGTAACGATCGAGGGTGATGGGTGCCACCAGCGGTCGTTGATGAGCAGTTCGTGACCTTGTTTGGCAGCGATCTCTTGGGCGCGCTCGATGAGCTCAGCGCCGCGCCACAGATCGGGCCCGTGGCCCCAGTGGCCAGCGCCCCACAGAATCTGCGAGCCATAACGCTCGACGAGATCGAGCACATGTGGATGCAGAATTTCGTCGATGTATGACTTGTCGGGGTAGCGATCGTCGGCCCAATCGAGCAGTGGGTAGTAGGTGCCGAACAACACGTCGCTGCGACGGCACGCATCGGCGAGTTCGCCCACCACGTTGCGCTGCGGGCCCTGCAGCACCGACGTGCGTTGGGTACCCGGCGCATCCCACCAACAAAATCCGTCGTGAAACTTGGTGGTG